>MVQZ01000148.1 GCA_002067565.1 Methanobacterium sp. PtaU1.Bin242
CCTGCATTTTTAGAGAAACCCTCTTCATTAAGTGGGAAAATTTCAGCAGCCCTGGGAAGCTACGATCCCTACAGACCCGCTTTAAAACGGGCAGTAGAGGATCAGGTAAAGGCCGGGGTGGATCTCATATCGGATGGACAGGTAAGGGGAAGTATGCTGGAGATATTCGCCCAATCCATTCCAGGCATGTCTGTGGAGGATAGTAAGCCTTTTATCAAAGGGAAGATTACTCCTGCACCATTTTCAATAGGAGCATCAGATCTTAAACTCGCCATAAAAACTGCGGAAAAGACTTGCCCCGATTTTAAAGGACATTTAGATATTCTGGATGGGGATAAGTTTCAGGATAACTTCAAAGGAGTTAAAGGGATCATAACCGGACCCAGTACACTGGCACTTTCCAGCAGAATCGAAGGATTTTATCACCAAGATAAAAAAAATGAAGCTATTATAGATCTGGCATGGGCTCTTAAAAGAGAGGCAGAATATCTTCAAGAAACAGGGGCAGCGGTGATTCAGATCGATGAACCATTTCTCTCCACAGGAATTGCAGATTTAAATACGGCCAAGAAAGCAGTGGATATAATATCCGGAAATCTATCTGTTCCATTGGCCATGCATGTTTGTGGGGATATTGTTAATATATGGGAAGAACTTTTAAGATTTAAAGTAGATATTCTGGACGGTGAATTTGCCGGCCAACCCCAGAATCTACAGGCCCTGGAGAACACTGGACTGAAAGGGAAGAAAATTGGTCTGGGCTGTGTGGATAACAAGACCAATAAAGTTGAAAGTAGAGATCAAGTAGCTCAAATTTTAAAAAAAGCAGCAGATATGGTTGGAGAAGAAAATATAATAGCTGATCCTGACTGTGGAATGCGCATGCGCTCCAGAGAGGCGGCATATTCTAAACTGAAAGTGATGGTGGAGACGGTGAAATGGCTCTTTTAATAAAGGCAGATGAAATAGCAGACGGCTGGGAAACACTGGTCAGAAAAATCATGAAAGAAGGACAGGAAATAAAGGATGAAAGGGGATCCCTGACCATTGAGCTATTAAATGTAATGGTAAGCATTAAACATCCTCTGGGAAAACAATTATCCGGTTATCTCAGTAACCTGGCCAGAATAAATAATATTAAGGTGCCTGAAGGATATTTCTGGAGTGGTGAGAAGCTGGAAATTTATTCACAACAATTTTTAAGCAAAGATCGGCAGGGATTTGTTTACACCTACGGCAACCGGTTACGCCAGCATTTCCAGGATATAGACCAGATCCAGGAGGCTATTAAAAGACTCAGGAACTGTGAAGAATCCCGAAGAGCCATCTCCATAACCTGGGATCCGGTTATGGACACCCAGAACGATGAAGTACCCTGCATGATGCTGGTGGACCTGAAAATAAGAGACGGAAAACTGAATACCACAGGATTATGGCGTTCCCATGACATATATGGGGCCTGGTTCCCTAATGCCGTGGGACTTACCAACCTGGCCCAGTACGCTGCCGGTGAGCTGGGTGTGAAGGTGGGAACTCTTACCATACATTCTATAAGTGCTCATATTTATGAGGTTAACTTTGAGGAGGCCCGGAGGGTTTAAAATAATGGATAAATTATTATATTTGTTTTAAATTCAAATATCCAGTTCAATTCCAGCTCACTCTTTTTTAAAAAAAACTGAAATTCTATCCAGGTCAAAACACTCTTTTATGAAAAAAAAAATTGAAATTCAATCCCCACAAAAAAAAGAAATAAAAAAACTTAAAAATGGTGGGGTAATTAAAAAGAATTAAATAAACTCACTTTCTAAAAAAGATGGAAGTTTTATTTTAAACTTATGAGGTGAAATCATGGTAAGTGTCAATCTGGAAGCAAAAAAGACCGTAGATTTAATGATAAAAAATGCAGATGAACTTAACTTAGCTGTTGATGTACTCAGCAACGGATCAACAGTGATAGATGCAGGTGTAAATGTAACTGGAAGTTTTAAAGCAGGAGAACTCTATACCAAAGTCTGTTTAGGAGGAATGGCAGATGTAGGAATCTCCATACCTGGAGATCTTTCTGAAAAATTTGCATTACCTTCTGTGAAGATTAAAACAGACTTCCCCTCAATATCCACCCTGGGATCCCAGAAAGCAGGATGGTCAGTTAGTGTGGGAGATTTCTTTGCCTTAGGATCCGGCCCTGCCCGTGCTCTGGCCTTAAAACCCGCAGAAACTTATGAAGAAATAGGATATAAGGATGATGCTGATCTGGCCATACTCACCTTAGAAGCAGACCAGCTACCTGGAACAGATGTAACAGAAGCCATAGCTGCCGATAGTAATGTATCACCGGAGAATGTCTATGTACTGGTGGCCCCCACATCCTCTCTGGTAGGCTCCATCCAGATATCTGGAAGAGTGGTGGAAAACGGAACCTACAAGATGCTGGAATTCCTCCATTTCGACGTAAACAAGGTAAAACACGCCGCAGGAATAGCACCTATTGCACCGGTAGACCCTGATGGACTGAAAGCCATGGGAAAAACCAACGATGCGGTGTTATTCGGTGGAAGAACCTACTACTATGTTGAATCAGAAGAAGGTGATGATATTAAATCAATGGCTGAGAAATTACCATCATCTGCCTCCGCAGGATATGGTAAACCATTCTTCGAAGTTTTCAAAGAAGCTGAATTTGACTTCTACAAAATAGATAAAGGCATGTTCGCTCCAGCCGAAGTGGTTATTAACGACCTGCGCACTGGAGAAACCTTCAAAGCAGGTTATGTTAACAGTGAGCTACTTACGAAGTCATTTGGTTTATAAAAAATAATTAATCAAAAGAGAATTTAGGAAGTCAAAAGTTATAAGATATTCTTATTTTTCTCCTATTTTTTAAATTTTCAATATTTTATTAAAATATCTGATCTTACTCTAATAATTCAAGGTTTATCCATTTTCACATTTTTTAATATCTCTTTTCCTGCTTTAAATCCGTTTCCAATCTTTTCTCCCAGATCCCAGTACTCTCTTATTCTTGCACAGTAAACAAGAGGATTAACCTTTTTAATATTAATTTCCTTATTATTCTTATCTATTTTATCAGAATCTATATGATTCTCCACTATTTCACCAAAAATAACCCTATAATCTCCAAATTCCACCTCTTTCACTTTCTTACATTCCAGGTTATAGGGGCATTCTTTAATTATAGGAACATTTATCTTTTTACTTTTAAGCGGTGTTAAACCGGTGTCTGTGAATTTATCAGTGTTTTTTCCAGAAACTATTCCGCAATAATCAGTTTCTTTGAAATAATCAGCGGATGGTATGTTCACGGTGAATTCTCCCCACTTTCTGATTAATTCCAGTGAAAATCTGCTTTTTTTGACAGATATTGATATAATAGGCGGGTTAGAACCGGCAATTCCTATCCAGGCAATGGTTATAATATTTGCATTCTCTATGGTTCCACATACAATTAAAGCAGCGGGTATGGGGAAGAATATGTCAGTTGCACCTAATTGTTCTTTAACTTGGATTTCTTTGATTTTCATAATTATTCAACTGGTTAATAATCTATTCAATTAAATTTTATGTTGATACCGGATATTTATAAGATTTATTTCATTTTATTATGTATTTATGGCTTTTGTGGAGTAAACTTCAATTGCAAAAAATGTTTTATTAACTAAATTAAAACAGTATACTAAGATAGTTAAAATAAAGGGTCATGACTCTGTTTAATTAATTCAAAGCTTATAAGGGGTTTAAAATGAAAATAGGAATCTGCGACACAACATTCGCACGTTATGATATGGCTGCTGCAGCCATAAATGAAATAAAACAGCATATTGCCAATAATAAAATAATTAGAAGGACTGTTCCCGGTGTAAAGGATCTTCCAGTGGCCTGTAAAAAGTTAATTGAAGAAGAAGGTTGTGAGGTGGTCATGGCACTGGGAATGCCCGGTCCAGAGAAAATTGATAAAATTTGCGCCCATGAGGCATCAACCGGATTAATACAGGCCCAGCTTATGACCAACACCCATATCCTGGAAGTTTTTGTCCATGAAGATGAGGGAAAGGATGAGAAGGATTTAAAGTTTTTAGCAGATAATCGGGCCAGAGAACACGCTCAGAATCTGGTTAAAATGTTCTTCAAACCAGGAGCACTAGAAAAAGAGGCGGGTATGGGTATGAGAGAAGGTCATCCAGATAAAGGACCATTATAAATACTCAAACCCTTATATATCAAACAATTATCCTTATATTCAAAGCCCAGTATATCAAACTTTATAAATATCTAACTTTTATTATAAATCTTATTTTTTCACTCGTAGCGTAGAGCTTCTGTTGGGGGCAGACGTGATGCTCTAAGGGCAGGGTACACTCCTCCAATCAAGCCCACCAGAATGGCGATTAAAAAGGCCCTGATGAATACCTCTGTGGTGTAAACAGGCTGAATGAAATTTCCGATTGAGGGAATAGCCATTAGAACTCTAACTGCACCTATACCTACTAATATTCCTACAACGTACGCTACTAGTGTTAATACTAATGATTCTCCTAGAATCATGACTATTATTCTTCTATTTCTCCATCCTGATGCTTTAAGCACACCTATTTCGCGGGTGCGTTCAAAGACTGACATTACCATGGTGTTAATCACGCCAATTGATCCTATTAATATTGCCAGGAGGGATATGGCCCAGGAAGCACTTTGAATAACATCTAGCCCAACATTAACTTTATTGAAGTCATCAGCTGTTTTTATGGTTACCAGATCCGGATAGCTGTCCTCGATTTTCTGGGTAACATCTTCCAGATTAGCATCTGGCTTTAGTTTTACAAAGATCATGGAAACCTGATCTGTTTTTTCGGTTAGATTTTGGATTAAGGGGAAAGATATGAATGATCCGGTGTCTTCC
>MVQZ01000149.1 GCA_002067565.1 Methanobacterium sp. PtaU1.Bin242
CCGGGATACGGTGCTCTTGAAATATGTAGGTATGAAACCTATTGTAGTGCATGGAGGAGGGCCTGAAATATCCCGTTCAATGAACAAACTGGGTAAGGAACCTCAATTTATAGAAGGACTCCGGGTAACCGACCAGGAAACCATGGATATTGTAAAAATGGTTCTGGTTGGTAAAATAAATACTGAAATTGTGGCCAACATTGGTATCCATGGAGGTAAAGGAGTAGGTCTTTCTGGAAAAGATAACCAGCTTCTGATGGCCCGCAAAAGAGCACCCCAAGTCATAGTTAACAACAAAACGGGTGAAGAGAAAACTGTGGACTTGGGTCTGGTAGGGGAGATAGAATCCATCAACCCAGAAATCATTGACGTGTTAACATCCAATGATTACATTCCTATCATATCTCCTATTGGGGTTGATGAAAGAGGTAATACCCTTAATCTAAACGCAGATACTGTAGCTGGTGATTTAGCCTCCAATGTGGATGCTGAAAAACTAATTATACTCACAGATGTTCCTGGCATCCTGCAGGATCCTGATGATCCAGATAGTCTGATCAAGAAAGTTAATGTAAATGAAACACTGGAACTCATTGATCAGGGAATTGTAAAGGATGGTATGCTCCCCAAGGTATTAACCTGCATTAATGCCATTCAAAACGGAGTATCCTCTGCACATATAATTGACGGCAGAATTAAGCATTCTATACTCCTGGAAATTTTCACAAAAATGGGAATCGGCACCATGATAACCAGATAATGAGTTTTAGAATTTAAATAAATCAATTAAATTTTTATTTATAATCAAAAATAACATGGAATAATAGGGATAAATAACATAAAAGTAAAAATTCCAAAGAAAAAGATTATTTAGAAACAAATTAAGATAAAAAATTAATCTAATTAAAAAAATAAAAAATCATTACAAATTAAATAATAAAAATAAAAATCTTTAAATAAATTGATTAAAAATCTGATATAAATTATTTAAATAGAGAAAAGGTGAATTTTATGATCCAGGTAGGTATAATCGGTGCCAACGGTTACACCGGCGGCGAACTTTTAAAAATATTAAACAACCACCCTCATGTAGAGGTGGTGGCAGCTACCTCCCGAAAGTTTGATGGGGTTCCAATTTATAAGGTTCATCCCCACCTGCGGGATCTGGAACTGGAATTTAAAAAGATAGAACCAGGAGATATAGCGGCAGATCTGGTTTTTACAGCAACTCCCCACGGTGCTTCCATGAACATCGTACCACCCATTATAGAAAAGGGGATTAAAGTAATAGATCTTAGTGGAGATTATCGTTTCGATGATTTAGATGTATATGAAAAATGGTACGGCTTAAAACAAACCAATCCCCTGGAATCAGTGTACGGACTTCCTGAAGTCTTCAGGGAGGATATACAAAAAACGGATTTAGTGGCTAATCCCGGATGCTTCCCTACCGGAGCTATACTTGCCTGTTTACCTCTGGCCGCTGAAAAACTGGTGGATCGTTTTATTATAGATGCAAAAACCGGAGTTAGTGGTGCGGGAATAAAACCTTCTGAAACCACCATGTTCACCAATTGCAGCGATAATGTGATTCCTTATCTGGTCACCAGCCATCGTCATGCGCCGGAAATACAGGAGAAACTGAGCAGATATGGTGATGTTAAAGTATCATTCACCCCACATCTGGTACCAGTTATAAGGGGCATATTTAGCACAGTGCATACATTCCCTGTAGAAGATGTGACATCTTCTTATGTTAAAGAGCTTTATGATGATTTCTATGAGGGCGAGCCATTCGTGAGAGTATTGGATGTTGGTGAAATCCCCAGATTAAGCTCAGTTAGAGGTTCCAATTACTGTTATATTGGAAGTTTTGATTCAGATGAAAATGGAAGATTAGTGATTGCCTCAAGCATTGATAATCTGGTTAAAGGTGCTTCTGGACAGGCAGTGCATAACATGAATATCATGTTTGGATTTGACGAAATAGAAGCCCTGGATATGCTGGGATTGCATCCTTAAATTTTTTGTTAAAAAAAACTTTTTTTTATAAGATGAATTTATTAAATAATGGAGTTTATATAATTAAAAAAAATACTATATTCAGGATAATGGTAAAATCAAAATCAATGCCCCAAAAAAACCGGATAAAAATCAATCGGATTTTTTTTGATGTGTAGGATTTATAAATAGGTATTTATTAATTAATGACTAGTAAATCAGGTGATTCAATGTCAATACAAGAAAGATTTCTGAACAATTATAAACCTTTAATAGCTATTCCGGTGATAATTACCCTGATAGCTGTCTTTATAATAGCAGGCCATGGGTTAGAGCAGGGTATAGATCTTAAAGGAGGTTCAAAGGTTGTTATACAACTCGAAACACCTGTAAGTGCTGCGGAACTGAAAAGTATCATTGGAAATGGGATCAACAATAATCAGGTGGATGTGGTTTCTATTTCCAACAATCAGGCCAACGTGGAAATCACAGGTGAAGTAGATGTGGTTAAACTAACGAATATACTGGGAGGAACAGGTGTAATCCTAAGCTTCCAATCAATAGGTGCTCTGTTGGGTGCTCAGGCAGTAACTCAGGTGTATTATGCTCTGGCATTTGCCTTCCTGTTCATGGCAATAACTGTTTTCATTGTATTTAGAAACTTCGTACCTTCCATGGCAGTGATACTCGCTGCACTTTGTGATATCATTATAGCGGTAGGTGGAATGTCTGTTTTTGGAATACCACTATCAGTTGCCTCGGTGGGAGCTCTCCTAATGCTAATAGGTTACAGTGTGGATACCGATATTCTGCTAACCACCCGGGTTTTAAAGCGCCGGGAGGGGACCATAAATGAAAGGGCAATTGATGCCATGAAAACAGGTTTAACCATGGCAGCAGCTGCCATTGGTTCAATGATCACCCTTTATGTGGTGACTGTTTTATTCATACCTTACGCCCTTACTTTAAGTGAAATAGCATCTGTGCTGATCATTGGACTGGTGGCGGATGTGGTGGCCACCTGGCTGATGAATCTTGGAATACTAAGATGGTACATGGAGGCTAGAAGATGAAAGAAGCAATTAAAGAGTTTTTCAAGGATTATCGTATCATATTGCTCATAATACTATTAATTGGAAGTGTGGCTTCCATATCAGTATTTGGGATTCAACAGGGCCTGGATCTTAAGGGAGGCTCTCAGATCCAGATTCATCTGGAAAAACCAGTTGATACAAACACCATGTCCACAGTAACCGGTGTTCTGGATAAGCGTCTGAACGCTTTCGGTGTAAAGGATGTTCAGGTAAGACCCAGTGGTAATCAGGATGTGATAATAGAGATTGCTGGTGTAAAACCCGAAGATGTGGCCAATATAGTGGGAACACCCGGTAAGTTTGAGGCCAAAATAGGAAATCAAACCGTGTTTGTTGGTTCGGATATAGTAACAGTTAAACCATACTCTGTGGAAGGTACCACCTGGCATGTTCCATTTACTGTCACCACTGATGCGGCTAACAGGTTTGCCCAGGCCGCAAATGGTAAGGCAGGTACGCCAGTGGACTTCTATCTTGATGATAAGCTCGTATCCTCACCACTGATTGATGCGGGACTGGCCAACGGAGTGGCCTCAACCGATGTTGAAGTATCTGGAACTGCTGAAACAGCAGCTAAAGCTCAAGAACAGGCCAAAAATATCCAAACCATACTACAATCAGGTGCATTACCAGTGAAAGTAACCATTACCAGTGTAAGTAGCGTATCAGCAGAATTAGGAAGCCAGTTTAGAGATGGAGCTTTAATTGCAGGATTCCTGGCATTGGTTGTCATATCCATCATAATCTTCATCAGATACAGAACTCCTAAACTGGTAATACCCATAATATTCACCAGCGTGGCTGAACTGGTGCTGATTCTGGGAGTTGCCTCAGTTATACACTGGAACATAGATTTAGCAGCCATAGCAGGTATACTGGCAGCCATAGGTACGGGAGTAGACGATCAAATCATCATCACCGACGAAGTACTAAAGGGAAAAAGAGAACTTAAAACATCCTCCTCCAAGAAAAGTAAAAATGCTAAAAAGACCAAAAAAGCAAAATCCGGAAACAAAAAGGTTAAAGTTTCCAAAAGAATCACCGGATTCAGAGTGAGAATCAAAAGTGCCTTCTTCATCATATATGCATCAGCAGCTACCCTTATAGCAGCCATGTTACCCATAGCCTATATAGGATTCTCAAGAGGAACAACAGGGATAGGTGTACTGATTGGTTTCGCTTTTACCACCATAATCGGTGTTTTAATAGGAATACTGATCACACGACCAGTCTACGCTAAATTTATGGAGCTGTTTATAAGCAAGAATTAAGAAAATAGTAATTCTTAATATAAGATAGGCTTCATCCAAGTCAAGGGAAAATAAAATAAAGATGATCATGTTTTAAGAATTCATCATCTTTTCTTTATTTATTAAATTAAGGTCAGGAAATGGGGTAATATCAAGATGAAAACACCCAAGGAACTGAAGGTAAAACCGATAAAAAATGGGACGGTTATAGACCATATAAAAGCAAATAAGGCACTTAGCGTGCTTAAAATACTGGAACTGCCCAGTGAGGAATCCGCTGTAACCATTGCCATGAATGTACAGTCTTCCCAGATGGATAGTAAAGATATTGTTAAGATTGAAGGACGTGAACTGGCATCTAAAGAAGTGGATAAAATCGCCCTGATAGCCCCTAAAGCCACTATTAACATAATAAGAGACTATGAAATAGCTGGAAAAGGAAAAGTCAGACTCCGAAATGAAATACGTGGTATCTTAAAATGCTTAAACCCTAACTGCATAACCAACACTGAAGAACCTGTGGAAACCAAATTTTTTGTTATAGGTAAAGGACCGGTTACCCTCAGATGCTATTATTGTGAAAGAATTATGGATGAAGACGAAATTGAATCACAACTCTGAAATTTCTCTTATTTTTCAAAAATAATAAACAATTCTTTTTA
>MVQZ01000150.1 GCA_002067565.1 Methanobacterium sp. PtaU1.Bin242
ACCAAATCCAAGAAATCTACACACTACAAAATTTCACCTAAAACAGACACCCTGATAAATAATTATTAATTATACGCTTCTAAATTTATATAACCCTAATACCTGTTAAATAGAGTTATATGGGTTTTAAAATATTTAAAAGAATTTTAAACCTTAAAATAATTATTTTTTCCCCTAAACAATGATCAAACTCATTTATTCAATTTTTAGAGGGTTTTTCTTTAGGCATGAAATTTTCTAATTGGACTATTTTTTGTAAATAAAGTTTGTCACGCGGGGAACAACTAAAAATATCAACGGAGAAGAGGTATCCTAAATACCCCCCATATTAAAGCTCATAAGGAGTCTTAAATGGGGAAAAGAGTCGTATAAGTGTCTTATTTCGAGAAAAAAATCAAAAGCTTTATATACTATGCTTATGTGATCATCATTTGTCCAAAATGACTCTATGATCTAACTTCATAGGATACGGAGGCGGTATAATTAAACGGAATTTAATAGGAATATTAGGAATATTACTAATTTCCTTTATAGCAATATCAGGTTGCTCATTTGCAGCTGATACAAATCAATCAACAATCAATGGAAACATATACACTAACGCACAGATACAGGATGCTTCAAATCGGGTGAACAGCTTCGTAGATCAGAACAACAGACTACCTAACTACGTAACCATCTCTGGCCACCAAATACCAATAAACGATTTCCTACCATACTTGGGAGATGACGTTAAGTCCACTGACAATCAGATTAAAACAACAGTTAGTAAAACACCAGTAATAAACGGCGTTACATATACACAAATCCAGATAGACGGCGCTACTGATCGAGTGAACAGCTTCATAGATCAGAACAACAGACTACCTAACTACGTAACCATCTCTGGCCACCAAATCGCCATAAGTGATTTCCTAGCGATCGCAGGAGATGATATCAAATCTGTAACTCTAACCAGTGCCGGAACAGGAATTACCAGTCTTGGAAAAGGTAAATTAAATGGATTAGAAGGATATGCTGGTTTAGAAACACTGCAAAGTTATATTTACAAAAACTTGAACCACCAATATGGAGCATCAACCACCGCAGCCGGTGTTGAAAAAACTGGCTTAGGAGATTGTTGGGGTTTATCTGCCTGGACAGCTCAGGTATTACATGATAACGGTTACACCGTTCGTATAGTACAGGGAGCTTCAGTGGAAGCCAGCAATCATAGATGGGTTCAAGTGCAAGTAAACGGTAAATGGGTAAATTTTGATCCTTCTTTAGTTACCAGGAAGTACTGGTGGGGTCAATCTTATTCTGTCACTTGTGCTAGTGTAAGTAGTATCATTGCAACCTATACTTAATATAGGAATATTATCTCTAAACATCATGCCCAGACCCATGCATGATAAATGGAGTAAAAATAAGAGGATTAAAAATCCTCCCCTAATCTTTTTTTATGGACAATTAACTTTTAATCCTAATTAACAAGAAAAAGCACATTTATACCCCTATAAATTTTTAATTAACAAAATAGTTAATTTACTAAAAGCTATAAAGATTTGAATATGTTTTTTAACTGATCATTTACTCTATTTTTCTAACTTAAACGCACTTATATTACATATCATATTTTCCTGTTGAGTTGGATCGGAGAGATCATTCCTTTCAATCAAAACATTTATAAGCAACCAATAGGAAACTTACTTCCGGTGAATAAAATTTATGTTCATGGAGGTAAATTATGTCAGATGAAATAGGAAAAGTTATTGAAAATATTGAAAAATGCGGCACCAAGTTTGTTAGGCTGCAATTTGTGGATATACATGGAACCCCAAAGAATATGGCAGTTCCATTGGTTAAACCAGGAGATATAGAAGATATTATAAAAGATGGGCTTCTATTTGATGGTTCATCCATTGAAGGTTTTGTTGACATTAACAACAGTGACCTTATTTTAAAACCGGACCCCAAAACTTTCTCCGCACTACCCTGGAGACCAGAAGAACAGGGTGTTTGCAGGTTTATATGTGATGTTTACTGGCCAGATGGAACTCCATTTGAAGGAGATCCACGAAATATACTTAAAAATGCTCTTAAAAAAGCTGAAGATGCCGGATACGATTACAATGTTGGCCCGGAGCCAGAATTCTTCATAATAGGAGAGGATGAAGAAGGAAATATCTGTCCTGCTGATGATGGTGTCTACTTTGATGTGGAACCTGTGGATCAGGGTACTGATGTAAGAAGAGAGCTGGTTCTGGGACTGGAAGATCTTCATTTCGAAGTGGAAGTCAGCCACCACGAGGTGGGACCTGGTCAGCATGAGATTGACTTTAAGTTCGACAAAGCATTAAAAACCGCCGATGCAGTAATCACTTTTAAACAGGCTATAAAAGCCATTGTAGATAAATTAGGCTATATGGTAACTTTTATGCCCAAACCATTCTTCGGTGTTAATGGTAGTGGTATGCACTGCCACCAGAGTCTGTTTAAAAATGGAGAAAACGTCTTCTACGATCCTGATGGAAAAGATGAACTATCAGATGAAGCCAGATACTTTACTGGAGGTCTCCTGAAACACTCTAAAGCATTAGCAGCAGTAGTAGCCCCTTCAGTTAACTCCTACAAGAGACTGGTTCCTGGATACGAAGCTCCTGTATACATAGCATACGGCCTTAAAAACCGATCCACCCTGGTTAGAATCCCCGCATCCAGAGGTAAAGGAACCCGAGTCGAATTCAGATGTCCTGACCCCTCCTGCAACCCTTACCTGGCCTTCGCTGCCATGTTAGAGGCTGGAATGGATGGTATAAAAAATAAAATAGACCCTGGAGAACCCACCGAACTAGACGTGTTTGAATTAAACAGCGGAGATCTAAGTAAATTAGGTATTGAAACTCTTCCATCAAGTCTATGGGAAGCTTATCATGCCCTGGAAGAAGATGAAGTGGTGAAGTCCTCCATGGGTGAACATGTATACAGTAAGTTCATGGAATTAAAGAAAAAAGAATGGGATGATTACAGAATACAGGTCTTCCAGTATGAGCTGGAAAGATATTTAATGATATAATCCCCACATTTCTTTTTTTTATTTTGTTTGGTTCTTTTTACGATCCTATTAAATAAATATTTAAATAATTCTTATAATACAGAAACTCACAGGATGATAATTTAATTCTAATTGGGTGAATAAATGCCTCATGAAACTGATCGTAAAATGATGGAAATTTTAAGGATTCTGGCCGACCGGGAAGAAATCCTAGGTGCAAAAACCATTGCCGAAGAGCTTAGAAAAAAGGGTTATGACTTGGGTGAAAGAGCTGTAAGGTACCATATGCGCATCCTGGATGAAAAAGGTTTTACAGAAAGAATAGGATATGCTGGAAGAGAAATAACCGAAAAAGGATTGAAAGAACTGGAAAAAGGACTTATTTACGATCAGGTTGATTTTATTTTTGCTAAATTTGAAGATATGATCTACAAAACCACTCTCAACCCCCAAAAAGCCCAGGGTGATGTGGTGGTGAATACTTCCACCTTCAAGTACAGTAAAGAAGTATTGAACATAATTAAAGAGGTTTTCAGCAAAGGAATTGCAGTAAGCCCTTTTGTAAAGATTAGCTATCCTAATTCAGATTCTGAAGAAAACCATGGTTATATAAAGCTTGACACTATCTGCGGGACCACTATAGATGGTATGCTCCAGAAAAATGGGATACCGGTTGTACCCCAGTATGGTGGGCTGGTTAAAATCGAAGATTACACCCCCACGAGATTTACGGAGCTTATAGCCTATAAAAAGACATCCATGACTCCACTGGAGGCTTTCACTGATCGGGAGATGACCAATGTATTGCAAGTGGTTCGGGAAGGAACTGGTCTGATACCAGCTAATTTCCGTCTGATACCTCAAAGTGCCAGAAAACTGGCAGTGCAAACCTTCCAGAAAATGAACAAAATAGGTGTTTCTGGGCTGATCAAAATAGGGGAAAGCGGAGAATCTGTCCTCGGAGTTCCAGTTGATGATGAAATGATAGGAATTGCCGTAATCGGAGGCATATCCCCACTTTGTGCTGCTAAAGAAGCAGGATATAATGTAGATATTAAAATGGCAGAAAATACCGTTAAATTTTCAGACATGAAACATATAACCACCCATGAATCTATATTAAAACCTGTTAAAAGTGGATCCCACGAGAAAGTTAAGTTTCTACTCTCTAAAGCCTGGAATCTAATCTATAAAGTGGATTTTGACTTGGAATCTTTAAAGGGCCAGGTTATTACCAATATATCCTTTGTAAATAAGGAAGATCTTGATGAATCCCTGGATTTATTTGGAAAGTTCATGGAATCCAATCCAGAGTACTGTTCCAGTAAATATTATCAAACGGTTCCTGCACCAGATAAAGGCAAGAAAGGTATATGTACAGTATGTAGTTTAACCATTGACGGTATACTCACCAAAAATGGAATATCTGCAGTTCCCCAGTATGGGGGAATCCTGGAAACCGGAGGCAAAGAACCACGGTTTATTGAACTAACTGCTTACAGCGGATCTTCTTTAGATCCTCATGAAATATATCTTTCTAAAGGTATGACCTCTGTTTTAGATGTTTTTAACGGTAATGGAAGAATACTTGCTAGTTTAAGGGAGATTCCTTACATATCCCGGCCAGATGCATTGGATATTTTAGAAGGGATAAAAGAGGCAGGATTCTCAGTTCTAAAAGTGGGAAAACCCAGTGAACTTGTTTATAATGCTAAAGTAGAGAGATATCATGCGGGTATTGTGGCTCCTGGAGGATTAAACCCTGTTGCTGCTATAAGAGAGAAAGGTATTCATGTGGAACCTAAAGCTGTGGAGACCATTATGGATGTCTCCCAGATGGAAGAGTTTTAAACATCCCCCTAAATTCATCAATACACCAAATCAATTTAATAATTGAGTTTGCATTACTTTTCCGGTTGGATGAAAGGACTTTCTTCAATTATATTTAGAAAATTAAACTACAAATGTGAATTTTTAATATTAATTTCTACAATTACCATTTTTTTTGACAATTTAAATGAAATAACATTTTCAAAAAAAGCAGA
>MVQZ01000151.1 GCA_002067565.1 Methanobacterium sp. PtaU1.Bin242
ATAACCGGAGAGCACATCGCAAAATACAGCCAGACCCTGGAGGAAACAGAGCTGAAGGAGAAATTTTCCCAGTACCTGAAAAGGGGTCTTTCACCTGCGGATCTCCCGGATCATTTTGAAACCATTAAAAAGAAAATAGAAACTGAGGTATCATCATGAACAATAATATGGAAGAATGGGAGCCCAAAACAAACCTGGGACGTATGGTAAAGGAAGGTACCATAACCGATATTGACGAAATCTTTGACCGAGGCCTTCCCATAATGGAACTGGAAATAATAAACTCACTACTACCAGATCTGGAAGAGGAAGTAATGGATGTCAACCTGGTACAGAGGATGCATAAATCCGGACGAAAAGTAAACTTCCGGGTAATCGTAGCTGTAGGCAATAAAGATGGCTATGTTGGTTTAGGCCAGGGTAAAGCCAAAGAAGTGGGTCCTGCCATAAGAAAAGCGGTGGATGATGCTAAATACAATATAATAAAAGTCCGCCGAGGCTGCGGAGACTGGGGATGCGTCTGTGGAAAAGAACACACTGTACCTTTCAAGGTGGAAGGAAAAGTAGGTAGTGTAAGGGTGACCCTAATACCTGCACCTGGTGGTGTAGGACTGGCCGTTGGTGATGTGGGTAAAACCATACTGAAACTGGCGGGTATAGATGATGTATGGTCAGATACCAAAGGACAAACCCAGACCACCATAAACTTTGCAGGAGCAGTTTTTGAGGCCTTAAAACAATTAAGCAGAGTTAAAGCAAGTAAAACGGACCTTAAAAATCTGGGAGTGGAATGTTCTTAAATTGAAAGTTTGTCTTAAATTCTTTTTAAGTCAATTAACTTTTGAGATTTAAACTTAAAAATGAAGTTCAGATTTTCATTAACTTAATGATTAAGGTGATAGAATGATTGCAGCCATTAGAATAAGGGGCAGAACTGGTATAAAAAGGGAGATAGAGGACACTATGAAGATGTTAAGGCTTACCAGGATTAATCATGTAGTTGTCCTTGAAGAAAAACCCAGTTATCAGGGAATGCTCCAGAAGGCAAAAGATTATATAACCTGGGGTGAGATCGATGAAAACACCCTGGCAAAAATTATAAATAAAAGAGGAAGACTCCCCGGCGGTGCTCCTGTTACAGAAGAATATTTAAAAGAAAACACTGATTATTCATCAGTTGAAGATCTTTCCAAAGCCGTGAAAGAAGGTGCAAAACTGGAAGATTCAGGAATAAAACCCATTTTCAGACTTCACCCTCCAAGAAAAGGCCATAAAAATATTAAAAAGGCCTATAATGAGGATGGAAGCCTGGGTTACCGGGGAAAGAATATAGAAGATCTTTTAGGTAAGATGCTTTAAATCAAACTTTAAAAGTCTTAAAAAAAAAACCTAATGTAACTAAAAGCAAGCTTTATACAAATCATTGATTCTGATATAGATCACGAGTTCAAGGTTGATTACATGATAAGAAGAACACGAAAAATACGGAAAATGAGAGGTTCCAGAACCATAGGTGGAGGTTGTTCCAAGAAAAGAAGAGGAGCAGGTCACCGCGGTGGAAGAGGTATGGCCGGAGGTCATAAGCACATGTGGACCTGGATTGTTAAATACGATCCCGACCACTATGGAAAATATGGGTTTAAAAGGCCTCAAAAGACCATATATAAATTTAAACCAATAAATCTGGATTTTATTGATGAAAAAGCAGATGAACTGGTCTTGAAGGGTTTAGCAGATAAAAAAAATGGAAAAATAGTGGTAGATGTAACCAAACTGGGTTACAACAAGGTACTGGGGAAAGGTAAATTAAACCAGCCACTGTTGATCAAATCTCCTAAATTTTCCCAGACAGCAATCAACAAGATTGAAGAGGCCGGCGGAGAAGCAATCACTCTTTAAAACTTTTATTGAGTGCAATAATTAAAAAAATTCGGATCTAATCAATTAGTAAACTAACATACCTATTTATCAAATAACATAAGGCAAGGAGTGAAATCATTGATTGAAAAGTTGCAACCTATATTTTCTCTTATCCCCCAGGTCAGATCACCTGACTACAGGGTTCCATTTAAAGAGAAACTAAAATGGACAGGAATAATTTTAATACTATACTTCATTCTAGCTGCCGTACCGTTGTTCGGTCTTAGTTCAACAGCAGTAGACCAGTTCGGACAACTGCGAGCAGTAATGGCGGGTAGTTTTGGATCCATAATTACCATGGGTATCGGACCCATAGTCTCAGCATCCATTATACTGCAACTTTTAGTGGGTGGAAAAATCATTAAACTGGATCTATCCCAACCAAGGGATAAAGTAATATTCCAGGGAACTCAGAAACTTCTTGCAATCATATTCACTATATTGGAGGCAGCTATACTGGTTTTAACCGGTGCTATAGCCCCTGCCGGTCCCCAGTTTGTCTGGATAATGTTGCTACAGATGTTCATTGGAGGGATACTCATAATATTCCTGGATGAAGTGGTATCCAAATGGGGATTTGGAAGTGGTGTAGGCCTGTTTATTGCAGCAGGAGTCGCTCAGACCATAATTGTAGGAACATTTAACTTCTTACCAATGGCGGGAACTGCAGGAGTACCTGGAGGAGCAATTCCAAGATTCATA
>MVQZ01000152.1 GCA_002067565.1 Methanobacterium sp. PtaU1.Bin242
TAGCAATAATTCTTGGTATTTTAGTTATAGCATTCCCATTGATCAGTATATTTACAGCTAGTGTTTTAGCAGGATTGGGAATAATATTTTTAGGTATTTGGCTCTTTGTTAAAAGCTTTGAAACATGGAGTGCCAGTAAAGGAATGGGAGCATTCCAGCTTATAATGGGTATTTTAGCTATTATAGTTGGAATAGGCTTATTTGGAAGTATACTTGTTTTCAGCTTCTTAGTCAGCTTCTGGTTATACCTTGCAGGATTTTTCCTTATAATATCCGGACTGTTCAGTCTTTTGGGTGGAAGCACCGCCAACAAAGGAGCAGGTGGTATAGGAATTATACTCGGTATTTTATATATAATACTAGCATTCTTCGCTTTCAATCCGTTTTATCTGGCTATACTAATAGGAATATGGTTGATAATTGATGGAGTTGCTCTTTTCTTTGTTAGTCCATCAGATTTAATAACATCTGGTGTTGAAGAATAGAAAATCTTAAAAAAACAGGCCCCCCACTCTAATATTATCTATTTATCTCCTTCTTTCTTACATAATTCCCTTTAAACTATTTACTAAAACAGTAAAAGACTTATTGGTTGAGAGTATAATAAAATTTATGAAAATATATTTCCAAAGGCAGGGCTTTTTATGGCAAGCTACTACCTTATTTTTAATTCTTTTAGATGGTATATTACTTTTACTATCCTCTATTTCTAATCTAAAACATCTTACCCTGGAATACATGGCCATAATTGACCTTTTAGTTTCTGTAGTTCTTTTCATATTGTATATGCTAGCCCTATTTCGAGCTCCAAAAAAGACAACATACCTAAAGAAAAACTGGTTTTTAATCTTTTCTTTCATCCCCATATACATAATTGCCCTTTATAATGGTCATATTGAATATCCCCTTATGCTAAAATTATTTAGCATCATAAAAATCTTAAGCCTGTATTTATTTGCCCAAAAATTCGCCAAATCCGTTTTAAAATACCAGGAAAAGACCAGATTGGTTTATGCTCTGTCTTTATTTTTACTTGTGCTCTTCATCTGTTCTTTTATATTTTACGCGGCAGAAAACCCAGTAAATCCGGAAGTAGCTAATTATGAGGATTCTCTGTGGTTTGTTCTACAAACCATAACCACTGTGGGATATGGTGATATCATTCCGGTAACTGGTGTGGGTAGAGTAATGGGTGTAATATCCATGCTCAGTGCTCTGGTACTTACCAGTATCATCACTTCAGTAGCAACCTTCTCCTTAATTGAAAAATTCAAGTCTGGTACAGAACAGCTTACAAAAGTTACCAGAGAACGTGTGGAAGATATTGATAAAAAATTATCTGATATACATATTCAACTGAAAGAATTTGATGATCTTAAAGACTTAGAAGAATTAAAAAAGGATATTAAAGAGATGAAAGGTGATATGGATAGTATTAAAGAATTACTAGAAGATAAAAATTAATTTTTTTTTTAGAATTTTGAATTATTCATTTTAAACTCTTTTAATCCGTTTCTAAATTAAACTCTTGAATCTTTTTTAATTCTATTCTTTTATTTTATCTTCATTAGAATCATAGAAATTTTGCAATGAATCTTTAAAGATTTATAAGGAGTATTTTTTCCATATAATATTTTTAAAAGAAAAGGTTTTTTTTATCCTTTATTTAATATGAATAAATATGACCATCGAACTATTTTACATAGTTATTCTGGTGCTAACTGGTATGCTGGTGGGTTTCACCACAGGCCTTTTAGGTTTGGGAGGAGGTTTCATAATGGTCCCTATCTTGTTCTTTTTATTGGAGAACTTGGGAGTTGATTCCACTCTAGCCATTAGAATGGCCTTTGGAACCAGTCTGGCTGCCATTCTTCCCACAGCATTAAGCAGTTCTTATGGTCATTATCGTAAGCATGAAGTTATTTTAAAGGCCGCAATGATTATGGGTATTTTTGGGTTTGGAGGTGCCTTAATAGGTGGTTATATTTCTGCCCATACCCCTGGTGATATTTTAAAGATTATATTTGCTCTGATTTTGCTATTAGTGGCGCTTAGGATGCTTATTTTTAAGGAACCTACAGATAAAAAAGAAAAAAGGGACAATTTAATGCTTTTTATAGTATGGGGAGTTATTGCTGGGGTAACGTCTGGATTGGTTGGTATTGGTGGTGGTGTGATACTGATACCGGTGATGGTTCTACTTTTTGGTTTCAACATGGTAGAGGCGGCAGGTACCAGCAGTGCATTTATTGTTTTAACTTCCTTGGGAGGAATTCTATCTTATATTAGCAGTGGTTTAAATATGTCAGGTTTACCTCCTTATTCACTGGGTTATATAAACCTGCTGCAGCTGGTTATGATAATAGGATGCAGCATTCCAATGGCCCAGTTTGGCACTTGGGCTGCACATAGACTTCCTGAAAAACAGTTAAGGTATATATTTGTAATATTATTGATTTTTATATCATTTAAAATGTTAGGAGTATTCGGGTTGCTGGGATTACCTTTATAAACAATTTCTATTCAATAATATGAAGAATAATTAATAATGATAAGGTAAGTTATTAATGTTATTATAAAAAAAATTTTAAGTGGTAAAATGGATTATCTATGGATTCAGGCAGGTTTTTGGGGTTTTTTGGGTGGTTTGGCACTGTTGATTGGGGCTGTTGCTGGTTATTATCTGGAGATATCACAGAAGATCATCGCGTCTATAATGGCATTTGGCTCAGGAGTTTTGATAGCTGCAGCGTGTTTTGCACTTATCGAAGAAGCATTTTTATTGGGAGGATTTGACTCTACAATTACTGGTTTTGCTTTAGGGGTTATTATTTTTACCGCTGCAGATGTTTATCTGGCAAAAAGAGGGGCTAAGCATCGTAAAACATCTGATAAATCTAAAGTATCCTCAAAATATGATGAAAGCGGATCAGCCATTGCAGTAGGTGCTGTGTTAGATGGAATACCAGAATCTGTAGCTATAGGGCTGACCATAATTACCGGAGGACTGGTAAGTCTAGCTACTGTGGTGGCTGTTTTTATTTCAAATATACCAGAGGGTATTTCCAGTTCTACTGGTATGAAGGCTTCAGGATGGAATAGGAAATCAGTTTTTGGTTTATGGATGGGAGTAGCGGTTATTTGTGGCTTGTCATCTCTGGCAGGATACAGCATATTCAGCAAACTTCCCCCTGATGTCAATGCTGCTACTCTAGCACTTGCTTCTGGTGCTCTTCTAACCATGATCGCCGATACCATGCTCCCAGAGGCTTTTTCTAAAACTCATGAATATACTGGTCTACTGGTGGCAATGGGCTTTATTTTATCCTTTGTTTTATCTATGGGATAAATTTCTTAATTAAAAAAAATTTACTCTACCAAAATTTTTATGAATATTCTATAAA
>MVQZ01000153.1 GCA_002067565.1 Methanobacterium sp. PtaU1.Bin242
CTTGATTTAAGTTCTAAAAAAATTATATTAGTCCCTGACTAATTCTACACCTTCAGACAATTTAAAAAATTGCAATATTTCCAGTATAGCTTTACACTCGTCATTTCCCTTAAAAATATCTTTTTTTTCTATAATCTCCTCTATTTTAGCTGCAAACTGGTAATAATCAGGATAGAATCTTTTAAATGCGCTTGTAAATTTGTTAATTATTTCTGCATCTGAAAGCTGCAGTTTATAATATCTTAAAAACCCCCATGCTATTATATAACGGGAGATCATCAAAAGAGCCTCCAAATGAGGATCATCAGTGAACTTATGGTAGAATATTTCCCCCTTTTCCTCACCTTCATGGGCAATTTCAATCTCTTTATTAACCATGGGCAAGTATTCATGGCCAAATGGAGGAAATCCATTATTCTGAATGATTTTATTAACCACGATATCTTCTATCATGGTGAAAACGAGTTGAACATCCATCTTATATTTATCATCCATATTTTCATGGAATTCCGCCAGGCAAAACCCTAATTTATGAAGGATGTAACCATGGGTGGCCTCATGGGCCACTGATCTTTCTATGTCACCTTTTGATCTGTGATTTTCTGGATTGATTATTATCAGTATGTATTGGGGATTATAGCGATATGCTGCGGTTGTCCCTTTTATTCCCAGATCTGATCTTTCGAGAAATTTTATCTTCCTTCCAGTTTCATTTTTAATTTTATTCAGGTATTTTGTTAGTTTTTGGGAGAATTTATAGCCAGACATGAAAATGCACCGATTCATTTAATTTTTTAATTAGATATTATAATTTTAAACAGGATAATTTTATTAAAAATAATTCATTTGAAAATCTTAAAAATATCAATACAGTTAAAAAATGAAGGGCCATGAAATAGCTTTAGGTGAAATAATGTAATTTATTGTTCAGAAATTTGATTGAGAATCAAGTAGTTTTAATCTGGTTTGATCAAAGAACAAATTCTTAAAAAAGCTATAATATTAAGTTCGAAGATTATTTTAGTTTTTATAACGCCTATTTTATTCATTAATTCACTTAAACACTTTTTTATATTAAGATTTATAATCCCTATTTATAAGATTAAATATTAGATAATATAATATGGATTATAAGCTGAGTTTATTAACCACAAGTATACCATATTTTTTTAGATAACTGGTTAGCCACCCTTAGATTACTTAATCTGAAATTGAAATATATTTTAACAACTTTTAGAGAAGAATAAGGAGATAGAATGATAGAAGTCAAAGTTTTCAGATATCATCCTCAAAAGGATGAAAAATCCCATTTAGAGACCTATAAAATCACTAAAACGGATAAAATGAAGGTTTTAGATGCTTTAAATTGTATAAATGAGGAATATAATGCTCATATTAGTTACCGAAGTTCTTGCAGAGCCGGTCAGTGCGGTTCATGTGCAGTTAAGGTGAACGGACAGACTGTTCTGGCCTGTAAAGCAGAAATAGAAGAGGGAGATATTATTGAACCTTTAGACTTTGATGTGATAAAAGATCTGGTAGTGGATCGTTCTTTGATAGATAGCCAAGTGAAGGAGATGGGACTTTTCATTGATGAATGTGATTCCTTCACCTGTCCCGCTATCATGAAACCATCTGAATATGAGAATTCAAAGAAGCTTCGCAGTTGTATTGAATGTTTATCCTGCCTATCAGTCTGTCCTGCTTTAAAAGATACTGATGAATTTGCCGGGCCCTATTTCATGCGTTATCTGGGCAAATTCGCAATGGATCCTAGGGATTGTGGTGAACGGGCCCGAACCAGCTTTGATGAGGGTATATACTGCTGTACTTCCTGTGCTAAATGCGTGGAAGTCTGTCCTAAAGAAATAAACACCTTCGGCGGTGCCATTGAAAAATTAAGAGAACTTTCATGTCAGGAAGGTATTGGTCCCCTACCTCCCCACAAATCAGTGAAAGAACTCATCGAAAAAACAGGCAGATCTGTGGAACCCCTGGGAGAGGGAAATATGGGTGAAGGCTTTATAAAATCTCTCCCTCAGAAATTTAAAGGTAAAAAACCTAAAATCGCTTTTTTCACCGGATGTATGATAGATTACAGGTTGCCTGATGTGGGAATGGCTCTTATAGATGTGCTAGAAAATCTGGGAATAGAAATTGCAGTGCCATCCGATCAGGTGTGCTGCGGCTCCCCCATGATCAGGACCGGTCAAACAGATATATTAGAGGAATTAGTAAGGAAAAATAAAGAGGTTTTCCAAGATTATGATGCTATTATCACTGTTTGTGCGGGATGCGGAGCCACCCTCAAAAATGATTACCCTAACTACGGTGCCGAGCTAAATGTGATAGAAATCAGTCAATTTTTGACTGATAAGCTGAATATAGAAGATATGAAACCTTTAAATTTAAAAGTAACCTATCATGACCCCTGCCACCTGGCACGAGGACAGGGCATCCGGGAAGAACCAAGAGAAATTTTAAAAGAATTACCTGGATTGGAGTTTGTTGAGATGAAAGAGCCAGATAGATGCTGTGGTTCTGGTGGTGGTGTACGCTCCGGTAAACCAGAATTAGCATCTAAAATAGGCAAAAGAAAAGCAGATATGGTCAAAGAGTTAGATGTTGATGCAGTAGTAACCATCTGCCCCTTCTGTGAATATCATATCAGTGATTCTCTACAGAAGGAAGAAATGGACACTACTGTTTTAAACCTATTAAAACTCCTACAAATGGCTTATAGCCAGTGAAAATAGCTAATTTTTTAAAATTAATTCTTATTGAAATATCGATATAATTAATTTTATTATAAATGATTCTCCGATTGAAATAATAATAAATTAAAGAAGAACCAATACTAATAATGTGAAAGAATGATTTATGTGGTTTTTGTGGAGCCAGAATCCCCGGGTAACATAGGTTTTATGGCCAGGACCATGAAAAATTTCGGACTCACCCATCTAGTCCTTATAAATCCATGTACTATTGAAAATGAAACATATTTCCATGCCATGC
>MVQZ01000154.1 GCA_002067565.1 Methanobacterium sp. PtaU1.Bin242
TAAAACCCATGATGAAGCCATGTGTAACCCCCTTGGTCAAGCATCATTTCTCAACCGGGAAAACACTGACCTTAATATCATAATCGGCCTTTGTATAGGTCATGACCTGTTATTTACCGAACATTCTAAGGCACCGGTCACCACCTTAGTTGTAAAAGACAGAGTACTTGCCCATAATCCTTTAGGAGCAATTTATTCTAAGTACTATCAAAATAAATTCTCAAGTGAAAAATAATTAACATAATCTCTATTAAAAATCATTACAGAAAAATAATGTGATCTAGTTATTTTTTCATTTTTTGGCTGGAGAACAGCGCCGGATCAAGGAAAGTGGATAAATCCTCCCAAAATTTATCAGTAGAGATGTTTCTAGCCCTTAACACCATTTTAGATGTGAAATCTAGATTTAATGCACTTAAAGCCAGGAGATTAAGATAAATAGACATTTCCACTGGATCCAGATCATTTCGGATGGTTCCATCTTCAATACCTTCCATTATGGCTTCCACCATTAATCTCCACATTCCAGTTCTAAGATCCACAATCTCCTGTGCATCTTCTTCATCACTCATCTGAAACCTTTCGGTTCCGGCATAGCAGTAGATACGAAAGTAATCCGGATGTTCCTTGGAAAAGTCAAATAGTCCCTGAATCATGGCTTTTACCTTATTATAACCGTCAGTATCTAGATTAAAGCATTTAACATAGATTTTGTGTAATATTTGGACTCCACAAAGATTCACCGCGGAAAATAGGGCTTCTTTGTTCTTAAAATAATAATAGAGGAGGGCTTTGTTAACTTCTGCTTTATTGGCTATTTCATCCATGGTTACGTTATCATATCCCTTTGCAAAGAAGACATTCTCTGCAGCTTTAATGATCATGTTTCTTCTTTGTTGCTTTTCCCGTTCCCTCCTTGAATTTTTAGACATGTAACCTCACCTCATAGTTTTGATAATATATCGTTCAGACTAGCTTTAAATTTAGGATAATAGTTATTGGGTTTTCATATTTTATGACTGCCCCTCATTCTTTTTTTAAATGATTATTAAGTTTATCTGGAATGATTTATCCTGTTAAACTTTGAATTTTATCCATTCTTTATTGTTTCCTCAATTTGTTGATCTATCTAAACTTTTCAATTTGTTGATCTGTGCAAACCTTTATATTATATTAACTACAATTTAAAATTTAACTGATAGTTAAAAATTAACTAATGTTTAAATTGTGGATATGACCAATATGGTAAAGAGCGGGAAAACCAATACTCAAGTGAAAACACCTGAAAAAACCATAAATTTTATTATTTAATTAATTCGCTTTGACATTAGGGTCCGGTCGGGATTATCTGCCAGAATTGATAATTCCGACCGTAACCTCCTGCAATATACATCCAAGTATTCTGGAAAGTTTTTTTATAATTATTGTAAATTATTTTTTATATCAAGAATTTAAAAATACTTAACTATTGTACCCCCATTATCAGCCATAATAATAGTAATCCGGGATAAATATATGAAACTGATAAATTTAAAAAGCTTTTTTGATTCAGAGGGTGTTTTAATGAATAAAGAAAAAGATTATTATAAATCCAAAAGATCAGAGTATTTAACCCATTTTATAGCTTTTGTAAACGTATTGGTGTGTTAATGGAAGATAAATACGGTAAAAAATTTAAAGAAGATGTTATACTAGAAATAAGGGAAGAATATGAATCAATTTATGATAAACTGCCCTATATCGGTGGTGATAAGAATCCTTTAACCTCTGATCTTATCGGAGCGGCAGAAAACCTGGCTTTTTATATTGTTTTAAAAAAGCATGGTAAAACTTTAAAAGAAATTGGGGAATTAACCTATCAAGCTCAGAAAATATTGTTTGATGAACATCCGGAAATGGTTCCTCCCCTAACCAATCCAGAATTTATTCCTTATATAAAATATGCCGCCCAAGTTTCAAAAGAAAAGATGTTTCCTGGAGATTGGGTTTATGAATTTATAGAAGGAAATGGGGAATTTGATTTTGGTACCTATTTCTATGAATGTGGAATACAAAAACTATACCATAAATATGATGCAGACGAATTCACCCCTTATCTATGCGCCATGGACATCCTGATGAGTGAATGCGGAAATTTAGGACTTCACAGGACAGAAACCCTTGCTGAAGGTGGAAATAGGTGTAATTTCCATTATAAAGCAGAAAGGGAAACAAAAATAGCCAATACAGTGATTAAAAAAGATTAAAATATCTATATTTTTCATTTTTTAGAATTTCACTCTTTTTCAAAGAATATATCCGAGATATATGAAACACCCACCATGGCTTGCTGGATTCTGGTATTATCCAGAAGATGGCGCATGTCCAGGAAATCCCCATAGTTAGTGATTTCCCTGATCTTTCCATCCAGATCATCGGTTTTATCCAGGGGTACGTGTTTGAACACGACTGCATGGTTATGGAGGAGCATTTTTTTATTTCCAATGTTTGCCGGGTGCATGTAGAATAGAGAACCCAGCACTTTTTCATCAAAGGATGACAGATCACCCTCCAGGTCAACCCCCACACCAAAACTAACCATGGTTTCATTTTTATAAAGAGGATTGGTGTTGACATTCATCCAGGAATCAATATTATCTGGGTGGGTTATCATTTCACCATTTTCAGGGGCTAAACTTTTTAGGGGAGAAATATTGATCCCTGAACTGTAAAATTGTTCTATATCCGCCTGCAGGGCAACACTTAGGATGCCCCTAAAAGAAGGCCTCATCTCCCGTGCCATTTTAAAAAGGGAAACATAAAGCTCATCAACAGCAAACCCGGTTTCACTTTTACTTCGAGCAAAGATTATATCATTAAATGTACCGTTTAACGCTGCATTGAAACCGGTATGTATTGTCACCTTCCCCGTGTCCTTTCGGGGTATGAGGAAGTCTGGGGTGTCATGTCCATCTGTGGGAAGCCAGACCATGGTGCCTCCTATGGTAATCATCTCCCCCATAATCTCCATATAATCTTTAA
>MVQZ01000155.1 GCA_002067565.1 Methanobacterium sp. PtaU1.Bin242
ATTATATAATTGTTGTTATTTATTAAGAACCCGATGAAATTAGATTAATAACAACATTTCCTCAAAGGATGAAAAAAATTATGATTACCAAACAATCCCCATAAAATATAAATATAATATTACGATTGATGCTATAAATGGAGGGGATATCATGACTAGAGAAGAGATTAAAACTAAAGAAAAACGGGTTAATGTATATTCATATAAAATAGGAATATCAGGAAAATAAATATCTTCTGTGATTTTTTCATCGTATTCCTTCCATTTTAGTCTTGTTTCATCCTGTTTGTCTATTTTATCATTAAAAATATCATTGATACTGGTGATTTTCCGAACGTTACATCTTCAACATCATCCAAATGGTCTACCATACCTAGTAAATCACAGTTATGAATGTCAAAGATTCTGAAGGGATTTTTATCGATTTCTATACTTATCATATAAATTAAACCGACAATATGTTTACAGGGAAGTGCATAGTCCGGATAATTAGATTCAGCAGTAATATCTTCCCATGATTTAGGAAATAATTCAATTCCAATCTCGGCCAATTTATAGTACAGTTCTTCTGGAAGTTTTTATTTAAAAGTCCTGCAAGAATTGATTGAGAGTTATTTATAACACGAACAACAAGTTCTTGTTGACTTTGAGTAAATGAGTGTAACTTGACAGTAACTTCATAGTATTTTCTGTAGTTACCTTTCACTTTTCCAGTAATTATATTTCCCTTAATAAGGATGTCATAGACTTTGCCAGTGTTTGCGTAAGATTTTCCTCGGGACAATCTATTAGTGAAGTTAATATTTTTAAGGGCATCAAGCCATTTTTCTCCCCACCATGTTTTTCCATACTATACGGTTGCCATGAAAATCGTGTTAGTTTATTATTAAATTTATTATGTTCTTTACAATGTTGCCCTTTTATTGTCAAGATGTTTGTAAAATGAGGATTTATTCTTTTCTTTTCCATGTATTGGCATAGGAATTTAAAATTTTAGGTTAGAGAGAATATGGAAAGATTATCTGGTTAAATGCTTCTCGACAAAATGTTGGGAAAATGTCAGGATAATACAATACATATTGATTTTTATAAAGGATATCTTTTGATCCCCCCTCTTTTAGCCAAAAATTGTCTTTCAATTAGAATATTCAATTCATTTGATGAGTCCTTTCACTAACATTGAGAGATAGTTTAAAGCAATCTTCAATTCAAATACTTCCTTTATCCATCACATACATCATAATCCTAATTTGCCTTTCATTAAGGCCCTGTTCTTGAAATAACTCTCATTATACATTTTTCTGAATATAAACAGGTAATCCGCCATTTCACCTTGAAAACTGGTTTGGGGAGGTTTTCTTCTCTCATTTGAATTAACAATACGTTTAATTTCTGTCCTATATTCTTCAATTAACCCTATGAATAGAAAATCCTGGAGATTAGAGGATTTTAAATAAATAAAAGATTATAATTCCTTTTTTTTATTTATTTATTAAAATAAAGTCCCTATTATGAATTTATCCTATTTATTAAATCTTAAGATAAAAAAAGAAAGATTCTCCCTCGATCAAGGAGGCAAGAAATAAATGGGGTTTTATTTTTTGATGGATCAAGGGAGAATCTTTTATTTGTTAACCCTGAAATTATGGATGATCATGCTCCAGCTCCTCCAGTTAAAGTAGAGGTGTTCATATCCAGCATCATGGGTTTAGGTAGTTGGATGCCTATGGTTTCTTTAAGGACATCTTCCACGGTTTCCACCAGGATGAATTCCAGTTCACCCGCCACCTCCTCTGGGATGTCGTCCAGGTCTTTTTCATTATCCCCCGGCAGGATTATCCGTTTTATTCCGGCGCGGTGGGCTGCCAGTACCTTTTCTTTTATTCCACCCACAGGTAAGACTGCGCCACGCAGTGATATTTCACCGGTCATGGCCAGTTTAGGATCTACCTCCTGACCGGTTACCAGTGAAGCGATGGTGGTCAGGAGAGCCACACCGGCTGATGGTCCGTCTTTTGGTATGGCTCCGGATGGGACGTGGATGTGTAAGTCTTTTTTGTCTAATTCGGCTTTTTTTAGGTTAAATGCTAGTCTGGAGCGGATAAGGCTCTGTGAAATCTTAGCTGATTCTTTCATCACATCACCCAGTTGACCGGTTAGGGTTAATTTGCCGGTTCCAGGCATGAATGCCCCTTCGATAAACAGGATATCACCACCTACCGGTGTCCAGGCTAAACCGGTTACCACTCCAGGTGGGTTGTTTTTACCGGCCTGATGTTGTTGGGTGAGTTCATGACCCAAAATTGAGTATAACATGTCTTCTTTAACTATATAGGGTAGTTCAACTTTTCTCAGTACAATTTTTTCTGATGCCACCCGGGCCACTGCAGACAGTTGACGTTTCAGTCCCCTTACTCCTGCTTCTCTGGTGTACTTTTCGATGATGGTCTTCATGGCCTGGTCATCTATTTGAAGCTGGCTGTGGTTTAAGCCATGTTCTTCTAGAACTTCCCCCATCAGATGCTTCTTGGCTATGTGGAACTTCTCATGACTGGTGTAACTGCCAATTTCTATGGTTTCCATACGGTCCCTTAAGGGTCCGGGGATATCTCTCAATGAATTGGCAGTGCCAATGAAGAACACATCAGATAGATCATAGGGAACCTCTAAGTAGTGGTCGGAGAATGTGTTGTTCTGTTCAGGGTCCAGCACTTCCAGTAGTGCGCTTGAAGGATCTCCGCTATAGGAGGCCATCAATTTATCCACCTCATCCAAGATGAATACTGGATTTGTAGTACCGGCGCGTCTCATTCCCTGGATTATTCTACCAGGTAATGCCCCCACGTAGGTCCTTCGGTGGCCTCTGATTTCTGCTTCGTCTTTAACCCCACCTAGGCTGATTCTGACATATTCACGTTCTAATGCCTCAGCTATGCTTTTGCCTAAACTGGTTTTACCAGTGCCTGGAGGTCCGGTCAATAGTAATATGGATCCCTGTTTGTTTTGTTTTAGTTTCATTACAGTCATGTGCTGAATGATACGATCCTTAACTTTACTTAGACCATAATGTTGTTCATCCAGTATTTTCCGGGCTGCTTCTATGTCTATGTCTTTTATCTGGCTTTTGCCCCAGGGCAGGTCCACCAGCAGATCCAAATAGTTTCTGATGACGTTTTCCTCACTGCTGTGTGCACCCTGTCTTTCCAGCTTACTTAACTCTTCGGTTGCCACACCTTTAACATCTTCCGGCATGTTTGCTTCTTCTATTAATTCCCTGTAATCTTTTTTAGCGGATTTACCCCCATATTCATTTAATTCTTCTTGTATAGCCTTGAGCTGTTCTTTAAGCATATTTTCTCTGTGTTTTTTATTCATTTCCTCGTTGAATTTGGCAGCCATTTCCATCTGGAATTTTATGGATTCCTTCTGTTCTATTAGGATGTCCAGGAATTTCAGGCTTTTCTCTTTAAGTGAACGTATCTCCAGGAAGGTCTGTTTTTCTTCTTGGGACAATCTCATGTAGGGGAATATGTAAGCAATGACCTGGGTTATATTATCTAACTGATTTACTTTCTCCACATATGTTTTTGAACCTTTAAAGTTTTCACTTATCTCCATAACCAGAGAACGGATATGTTTCAGCATTTCCTCTTTGTTTTCTTCATCCAGATCATTTATATCTGGGATTAATCTGTATGTAGAGCGATAATTTCCTCTCTCCTCATTTAAGGTTTCTATCTCCACTCTTTCTCTAACTTCTAATTTCAGGTGGAAGAAATCTTTCATTTCTTTGGCTTTTATAATTTTTATTAAGGTTCCTATCCTGTAGAAATCGGATTCCAGGTAAAGACCATTGTTATTATCTTCCTTAACCGCCAGAGCAATGGCATAGAAATCATCCTGGGCAGCCTGGTTGTAGATTTCTCTGCCGATATCTTTACTGATTTTGAGGTTTATGTCAGTTTCATGTAAATAAACAGTATGGGGTATAACTACCACTGATAATTCCTTATTTATGTTCATTTCTTGCATGTTTATCACTCGAAGTCCGTATATAAATTTTATTATAATGACCTATAATCTATTATTTCTATTTTTCAAACTTTTAACTCATTTTTTTAATGTAATGTAGATTTAATTAGTCTATTTTAAATAATCTATGTTTAAATAATCCTTTAAAGTAATGTTCATTTGTTTATCTTCCTTTCTTTGATTTACTGCACTTTAAGAGAAGACAACCAAATAAAAAATCAATATTTTCTTTATGGTTGGTCAAGGCAGTTTCATTGAAGGTGTAATAAATATGGTTACCCTGTTTTTTTGCATTGAGGATTCTGGCAGTTTTAAGAATTTTAAGATGCTGCGATGCTGCTGGCTGTGTTAATCCCATCATATCGGCCATATCTGTAACACAAACCCTCTGCATTTCGCCGGACGCCAGTCTGTATACCAGTAACAGCCGATTAATATTACCCAGTGCTTTAAAGAGCTCCTCAAGCTCATGTGATAAATCGGAGCACTGATCAGAATTAACCCTCAACATGTAACATAAGTATATAAGTATATGCTTATATACTTTTCGAATTTATTATAAATTTACATCACAAAAATTTTAATAATCCACTGATCACTGAAATTGATTTAAATCCAAAAAAAGACCAAAAATTAAATCTTGTTAAAATAAAAAAAAAGAGAATGTGTTTTTTTAGGGATATTTATCTCAGTTTACCGTATACTGAACCACCTACAATGCCCAGAAATGCTAAAACTGCCAGAGCTAAAGGTGCTCCTGTAGATTGCATAGGCACGGTCTGACCATTGCATGGTTTTGGTTTTCCTACTGATAGGAACGTGTAGGAATCTTCTGCTGGGGGTACGTCATCTGAAATTATTCCACCCTCAAATATTACATCAGTAGTTATTTTACCGGTGTCTGTTACCACAGCAGGTATTATGAGCTCCACAATATCACCAGGGTACATTGGACCTACAACTTGAGATATAGCCCATGTCCATGCTTCATTTTGCTCACTCCATGCCAGGAACCCGCCAGATATAGGGTCGCTGTTAGATATCCAGTTGATTCCATCCCAAGT
>MVQZ01000156.1 GCA_002067565.1 Methanobacterium sp. PtaU1.Bin242
CGTAGTGGGTGTAATACCCTTCTCCACAGCCTGTGGTGTATCCTTCACCTGATATGATGTCGTATTGTGCTGCATGTGATGCTCCTACGGTGGATAAAAAAAGTATACAAATGAGTAAAAAATGTATTCGATTAACATTAAGCACCTCCTTAAGGTTTGCCTCATTTTATGCCTCAAAATTACGGCTTATGCCTCATAGAGTGCCACTAATCATTTTAAGTCTGATAAGACTATTTTAAAACATCAAAAATCACCTTTAAAAATATTGGAAATAATGTTCAATTTCTTGGCAAAAATGAAAAATATCTAATTCATATTGAATCGTGTCTTTTTTCTCTAAAAAGTCTTGAATTGTTAATTGTGTTGCCTCATGTCCACAATTCATCAAATCCCTTCCAATTTTCTTTAACTATTACCAAACCAAACGACCATTAAGCGTATTCTACTAATTGTTTCATCCAAGTCTTAATCATCAAATAAGTGTAATTATCCCAGTATAATTCACAAATTTCCCGTGTGTGCATTCCGATTGGGTTGTACTGGCAGGATAATAATTCATTGGTGAATGTCATAGGCACACCATTGGGCCATGTATCATGATATAATATTCTTCCCTGAAACGTGCGATAAGTTCAGGAAACAATGGTATTTCATCATCTAAGCTTTTATACGTGATTTTCACTAAATCAGTGTCCACATACTTAAAACGGAGTGTTAAATCAAGCTCTTCACAAATATTATTCAACAATGTATTAATGTCCTCATCACACGGTTGTGAGTATTCTTCATACTCTTCTTTGTCTATCTCTGTTTGTATACTGCGTATGAGTTGTGCGATGTACTGGTCTGACATTTTAATCAATTATCTAAATTATGAGTCCATGATATAATATCAACCTTATCAAAGCATGATTCACATAAATAAGCACAATGAATGTTCTTATCTTTATGTTTGTAACAACCATACACTATTTTATCATTTGCACGGTTCATTTCCTTTTCACAATGTCCACAAATATAAATATCTTCATTCATTTAATCCCCCCATTTTAATGGTGTTCATAAGGTTTCAAACCCTTCAAATCATGATCCTCTATGCAGTCAATCAATTCCCTGTAAGACTCATTATCATTAACGCAAATCTTCAAAGTGTTACAATCATAACGAGGAAACACATTAACCACCCTCAAGTGAGGGTATTCGCCATGACAAAGCCAGATATAAATCTGTTTAATAAAAGCCAGGCCAAGGTCATAATCATTAGCCATTGGCTGGATAAAAATACAATCACCATCTTCACATTCATGCAGTCGAATTGAAGGGTCGTTCTTGACTATTTTTTTAAGCCGTTGTAGGCTTTCGTGTCCGCTTAATAGAATCACTCACCATTTTTTAGTTGATTCAAATTATAACTATCAGGAACTTCTTCAACCGTGACTGTTATGCTCGTATCTCCACACTTAGGACAGCAAACAACACCAGAATCAAGGATTAAAGTCTGCTGAAAGCAATTATAACAAGTTACACGGCTTATGAACATTATTTAACCTTCTAATTGTTCAACAAACTGAATCAAATAATGACTAAAACTATCAACAAAACGCTCATCAATCGTGATCTTATCATCATTTCCATATCCTAAAGCCATGAAAATACCATGCACAACCTCATGATAAAAGGTTAATTTCTGAACATCCTTGTCAGTGTCCTTACTTATCCAAATTTGTGCATTGTGAAAGTCAATATCCCCGGTTTGGTTCTCGTTACCCCCAATATTCTCACTAAAGGTTATATTGTAGGTTACTCCACCAATGGTGATTTTTTCTGGAATCTTCATAAACTCATTTCCCTCCTTTTAAAAACACATCCAATAAGTCCGGTCTGCGTTGATCCAAACGATAAGCAATATCCCAAAGATTCAAGTTCTTATCAACTGTTATAAACTGAAAAGCTGGTGGTAGCACTGGTAAAAACATCTGTGATGGATAGCTGTCTTCACCATAATTAAGGAAAGAACCGGTGAAAGCGTAATATTTGCGGTTTAATCCGTCAACTGTTCTCACAGGTACAGAAAAGAAGTCTAGGCGGTGATTATGTCCTTGTAAGTACAGAGAAGCCTGAATATTCTGGGTTTCCCTCTGAATCTTCCCCTGTGCGAGGTGGGCATAAGCATTAGTGCCTTTACCATGATTAGCATAAACAGTAAAATCAGTATCATTAATATTAAAAGTATCAAGGCATTGGTTTCCACTATCACAGCCTAACCGGTCCGCAATCAAGCGGGAAACATTCAAATCGAACTCTTTACTTATCCGTAAAAAGTCATGGTTACCATGGCATGAAAATACAATATCATCTTTTAATGGTTCTAAAAAGTCACAGATAATGTTTATTTGCTCATTAACATCGAACTGTTGCTTATAAGCACCATTACCCACCTTCTTACTTGCTGTTTCTATCAAGTCACCCATTAAGTAGATTCTTTTAGGGTTGCGGATGCGTTGAACCATATCACGCCAATAATCCAAGTAATCAAGGTTACACTCTGGAGAACCGAGATGAATATCGCCCAATGGTAAGATGTAGAGTTTATCCTTTCCTTTAAGCGTGTAATCGGTTATCATGGTCCATACCAAGCAATAACATGCTCACCATTAATCGTTTCCATTTCAAACTCAGAAAGATAATTATTACCCCAAGGATAATCAATCATAAAAAGTCCAGCAACATAAGCCGGTGGACCACTCAAAACCAGCCCACAATCAAGACAAACATGTTCACTGCGAATGTCATCATATTCAATCGCCTGAGATTCGCACTCAGTACATTTAACCGGTTCTTGTTTCCTTATCTTGCTTTCTGAATGTGATATTTCCAGTTCCCCATCTTCCACATATAGCACCCCATATATTCCCCGGAGGGTAAGAGGTGAAGGTGTCAAGTATTGAGCTTCTTACCTCTTCTACCCTTATACATAACGCACAGCCGATAAAGGCATGTGGCTCTGGAAATGCTTAGCAAGATTAGTAACTACTCTAGAATACATTTCAAGACTCATATCATGCTCTCTACAAACAGTATATTTATTATAATCAGATAATGCAACTTTTGGGGTCGTACAGAACTTTACATAAAACGATATAACGGCGATAATCTTCTCATCAGCACACTTTCGACACAAAGCTTTAAGGTCCGGAACATCTTTAAGCAAATGATAAACCTGTTCTCTTTGAATACCTTTCATGTTTAACCGATCCATTACGGTATCCGCATACCTTATTTTCTGTTTTAACCTCCATATTTTCATTTTTTTATCTGTTTTCCCGTTAATTTCGCCCGGCTGTTTTGTTTCATATTTTTGTAGTAGAAATTCAACACCCCGTTCTTTTCTATCATATTCCACCGAAATTATACCACCAACCCCTTTTTTGTTATATTAATACAACCACGATCAACAAGTATAAATATCTACAAATGACATACTGTTAATGCCTTGAACCATAACACTACACCACACATAAAAAAATCATATCTCTGGTTTCCAATTATCACATACCATCTCTTCGTCAACACCTTCGCTTTTACCAGGACACATGTCAAAACATCGCAATCCCCAATTAACGCTGAAATAGGCGTGTTCACAAGAACCACAACATTTGCCTTTTCGATAATTTTTACCAACCATACTACATCACCTCAATTAACTAAAACTCGTTCCTAAATGCTCACAATTCCAATCCCTATCCACAATCTTAGCCATAAAAGCAATATAACCCATACGCTCACCCACTTCATCAACCACAATCAAACCAGTGTTTTTGTTAAACATTTCCTCAAATTCATCAGGAGTCATAGCCCAAATAAACTCCCCGTTGGGCTTTTTGAAGACAGATTTGCCGATATGAATCAAATCATCGGCTGGTAGTCGGTTTCTTTTATGGATGTAGTAATTAGTTCCCATGACTCATCACCATATCACAACTTAATTTTGGAGTTGGATAAACACCACAATCCCAGCAAACCCATCCCCATTTCTCGGTTTTTTCCATTTCACGACCGCAGAAAAAGCATTTTGGCTTTGGAAGGTCATCTAATAATTCTTGCCACATTTCCTCTATTTCTTTTAAAACGTCCGCATTATTAGACATACAACCTCACCTCACCATTAAACCAAACATCTTCATCCTCCAAATCCAAAGCATCGATAATGCCCTGTAAACTGTCAAGTGGCACGTCTTTATCAAGTTTAATCTTCACAACATCATATCCGTCATCTTCTCCTATTTCAAACCGTCCATAAACTGGTATTTCGTTTTCAACCGCACCATTGATTATGTTTTTGATTTTACCCCAAAGGCTTCTTTTTTTTTGCATTTCCATTGCCATACCTCCAACAATACATACCATGCATATCATTCCCCCTTTCCTTCAGCTTCCCTTGCACTCCAGGGCAAAATCGGTTCATAATAATGCTTATACAAACCCTCACTTTCTCCCTTAACCTTAGAAGAGAGCTTCTTATCCTCTAACAATTTTATATAGCAGTCTTTATGGTACATTCCGGATTTAACCCCTAACTCTTTAGCCTTCTTTAGTTTTATTACGATATAATCTGATTGCTGTGGTCCTGGCAGTAAGTTTAAAGGTTTTTTGCATAAGTTACATGGCATTTATATCACTTCCTTGGTTTATCGACTTGTACAACCTTTCCCTCTTCAAAATAGATAATCCATTTTTCAAAATCAACCTTGCTTATTACTGATGCTAAGTTACCAAAGCATATTTTTAACCTGTTAACAAAATCATTTAAACAGTCTTGTATTTCTCTTATCTCTGCTTGTTCAAACGCAACGCCTTTATATGTTCCTTTAAGTGAATTTATGTCTTCAATTCTCACCATTCATATCGCCTTCCAAGCGTTCCCATCCCATTTTTTATTAAATCAGATTCGTTTATTTCAGACATCCACAATCACCCCTTTATTTCATAGTCAAATGTAAAACATGTTGATTGGTCGGACCCTTTTCTAAAACAATCTCAGCACTTAAAATGTTATCGGTGATGATACTATGACATGGCTTGGAATACTTACCACCGAAATTTAAATCCGTGAATGTTTCTCCCATTAGTTCCTGTTTGCTTAATTTAACTTTTGACTCATTACAAGTAACCATTAAGGTTTTACCTTCACGATTAAGCATTCTAATTCCTTTGAAAGGTTTATGGTTTATTCCGTCCGGATTTATTAATTTAAACAAGTCATCGTATTTCATTTCCAAATCCCTCCTTTTACTCCTTTAAATCACCTTACTCTTCCAGCCCTCTTTTCATACTCATAAAGAAGTTCAATCAGTTGATATCTCATTGTCTATTTTTATTCTATTTTTAAGACGTTCTAACTTAAAATCAAGTTGTTGGTCAACTGTATCCTCAAAAATACCATCCCACATCTTAAATATCTGTCTAATCATAATATATACATCAACAGCTTCCTCAATAATGTCCCTTGCAGGATAAGTGGATGGAAATCGTTTATGTTTAATAATTGCTTTTGTTAACTCTGCCATTTCCTCAATAGCAATATCAAACTGGATGTCTTGCCCATATAATTTCAAAGCATCTTCTAAAATCATACTTCGCTCTTTTTTATCCATGTTTTTCAGTCCTCCTTTATCCCTAGTTTTTCTTTTTCCATTCATTCCACCTCACTCAAATCTTCAGCACCAACCATACCAGCATCACCATAACCAGCACCATAACCCATCTGGTACAGTTTTCTCCCTTCCCTGGTGTCAATT
>MVQZ01000157.1 GCA_002067565.1 Methanobacterium sp. PtaU1.Bin242
GCTCTTATAAGGAAGCAGGATGTATTCACCTATTTGCGATAAATCCCAATAATAATTTTAATACAAATTTATCTTTTTATAACTGGTATACGAACCTCAGTTAGTAATTCTTCCTCAGGGGTTACCATAGGGTCGTTAAAGTAGGCTTCACTGATGGGCCCTACAATATCATAGTTATTATCAACTGCATATTCGATTACAGCATGGATCACTGGCCCTATCTCAGTGTAAGCTCCTTTATGCATGGCAGCCAGGACGGTGTGTTCTGGTATTTCTTTAATCCCGATCTTTCCCTCGGGCATTACACTGCCCTTAAATCCAAATCCTATCTCATATTGCAATTTATCCTCACTCACATCCTCCGGGCTGTTAAAGTAGGTCCCATATACCAGTCCTGTCATCTCCAGACCTTTATCCTCCATCCACTGCCCCACTTCCTGCATTAATTCAGGTATCTTTTCATAACTACCCATATAAGGTATATAAGCCACTGTGGCTTCTTCTATTCTTTTTTCAGTAACTTCCATGATTAATCTCTCCCATTTATTTTTTTTCTAAGCTATAATCTATTGAAAGATGTTGATAAAAATATTTAATTAAATCTCTATAATTTTTATTTCAGTTAAGATCAGTTTTTATTAGTTATTAACACTGCTCTAATTTTAAACCCCCAAATAATCTTATTTTAATCTTAATTTTTCAAAAATACTATTTATACTCAATTATTGCCTGAATATCTCCTAAAAGTTAGAGCTTGAATCTAAAATTAGTCATGAATAAATCTATTAATCAGTTAAATCATATTAAATAGCAGGTGTGAATTATGATTAAGATTGATGATAATGCACCAGTTATTGCCCGGGGTGAGATCGAAATCCAAGCAGACCCTGATACCATCTGGGATGTACTGATAGACATTAATAATTGGCCTCGATGGAATCCTGATATTAAGAGTGCTTCTCTTGAGGGGGCGGTGGCTGAAGGCTCAAAATTCCGCTGGAAAGCCCGGTCCATATCCATAACTTCTATATTCCAAGAGGTGGATAAACCCCGATTACTGGGTTGGACCGGTAAAACCATGGGTATCAAGGCGGTTCACATCTGGAAGCTCGAACCAACGGAGGATACCACCATAGCCAGGACAGAAGAATCATGGGAAGGGCCTTTAACCCGTGTGATGAAGGGCAGCGCCCAGGATATGTTACAGAAGTCCATCGATTCTGGATTACAATACCTGAAGCAGGAAATTGAAAAGACATCCCCTTAACATCTTTCATCCCATAAAACCCTAAAACTCAGGAGCATTAAAAAAAATTCGAACTTTTTTTTCTCTAATTTATAAATAATTATATATTGATTGCACCAGAAATCAGAAAAATATGTTTTCAGATCCATTAGAAGGTGTAATTAAATGAAACTCTTTTCAATCACTCCAGCTGCTGGAAAAAGATTAATAGCTAAGGCTTTAGCATCCCATTCCCACATTAAAGATGCGTTAAAAACAAAAACTGTAGTAATCATAGCCGGTACAACAAATGGCTACGTTGCAGAGGAAATATTATCTGAAATCGACCAGATAGAAGGATTTTCAAGGGAAAGATTTTTTAGAGGGGTTGTTCTACCACCAGGACAGCCTTTAACAAAGACTGGTCGTATTAAAGATGAATATGAGTTTCCAGGTGATGTGGTTGTTGTTAATGGTGTCTGGCAGAAAGGACTCACCATTTTTGATGTGTTGGATGATCTAAGAGAAGGTGACATCATTTTAAAGGGTGCTAATGCTCTGGATTTACCCAACATGCAGGCCGGAATCTTAATCGGCGATCCTACAGGTGGAACCATCGGAGCTGGGCTTCAAGCTGTGGTAGGGCGTAGAGTCAGACTTATTCTTCCTGTAGGGTTAGAGAAGAGGATGTTTATGGATTTAAACAAACTGGCATTAAAATTAAATGCTCCCGGATCACAAGGCTCTAGACTGTTACCAGTCCCTGGAGAAATCTTCACGGAAATCGACGCAATTAAGCTCTTAAGTGGTTCAGAGGCTGAACTGATTGGGGGTGGTGGTGTTAGTGGAGCAGAAGGCTCTGTTTGGTTAGCAGTAAGCGGTGATGAAGAACAGATGGAATCAGTTGAGAAGTTACTTAAATCAGTTTATGCTGAACCGCCCTTTGAATATTGATTGATTATTTACGGATACATTTTTTTTCTTTTTCTAATCCCAATTCCCGGTTTCTTCTTTCATATTCAATTTTTCGGGGTATTAACTAATTATTCTAACATATCTGCCAGACCACGTGCCCAGGCTCTTATTCCATCCCAATCACGGGAATCATGGCGTTTACTGGTGTCTATTCCCTGTTCTTCCAGATCTTTTTTGATGAATCTTACGGTTAGTTTATACATAAGACCATGTTTGGCATCAGGGTCGTAGACACTTCCAAAAAGCCCTAAATCAACCGGTTCTCCAGCGAGATTCTCTTCAGCTACCTTTTTGAGGTAGTTCTCCCATCCCTCTTCCCTGGTTTCCTCCTTATTGGCTGCGCCACAGCTGACAAAAAGGGCAACTTTTTTGTCTGTAAGAGTGGATTTATTTTCTTTTAGAAATTTAAGTGATTC
>MVQZ01000158.1 GCA_002067565.1 Methanobacterium sp. PtaU1.Bin242
ACCAGTTTCAGTTAAATAATATTTTTCATCCTTTTAATTATGTATTTGCTTTCCATTAATTGTTTGATCAGATTATCAATTCTTTTTCAAAATCAAATCCGTCACCCAGATTAAATTTAAACTAAAAGTTTTTCCTCCAATTCCCCCAGAGTTAATGGACCATCTTTCAACAAGGCCATGATAATGAACTTATAATATCCACCCGGGGGATGATCATTGTTCTTCATGAAATCCCTTTTTATCTTGATTCCCACTATTCAGTACTGTTGATGGAAAGAATAATAAGCTCATTTATTTATATGGTCGATATCTGGATTATGCGTGTAAAACTTTTTTTGAATCTTTATATCTACCCTGTTAGAGGGGCAGGCAAAATTTATGCATTTTTTACACATATAACTGCGCATTATATGGAAAACAAACAGGCTAATGATTAGATATAGAATTAAGAATATATAATTCAGGGATAATATCATTAAAATAACTGGATAAATCCATATAACCACTATTCCCATTATAAAAACTGTTTTTTCAACAAGTGACATGGGAACTGGACGATATCTCCATAGTTTAGGTGAACCATAATTGGCCCAGCATTTCAGGGTGCTGGTTTCAGTTTCAGCATAATGGGGGCAATGGGAGCACATTACCCGTATTTCAATAAAACCAAAATATAAAACATAATAAGCCAGGGAATCAGAAAAAAAGGGCTGTAATAGTAGATAGCAACTCCACCTAATAATATAACCAGAGAAACATTTAATAAAAACCGGATGAGCTGATTCAGATTAAAGTGACAGTTTAATTCTTGATTAACATTACACCAGGTACAGGATTTTTCCGGGCAAGTGCATAATGGTTTTTCAGGATCTATAAACAATTTCAACTCAAGATCACCTAAATGTGCTGATAACTTTTATTATATGTTAATCTTTATGAAATTTTTTTTGGGGAGGGAGATGATGAAATATAAAATATAGACATATCTTTATGATTTTTTTAACTAGTTCATAATTGATTTAATTCCCCTTTTTTATCTCCCATGATAAAATAGCAATATATAGAAATGTAACAAAGAATAGCAAATATTAAAAAGGGTATTTTAGCTCCTTCAATGAACTGGGCATAATTACTGGGATTTAAGGTAGCTTTTCCAATGAAGATGTTAAGAACTGCCAGGGTCACTCCCATTCCCATTAACTGGCCCACCACCCGCGTGGTATTTAAGGTGGCACTGGAAACACCGTAAAACCTTTTTTCAACATATTCCACTGCAATCTGAGTACTGGAAGCTGCAGATAACCCGTAACCTGATCCAAGAATGGCAAGAGCAACAGCTACAAGCTTGAAAGATGTGGTTTCCCCTAAAAACACCAACACTGTTAGGCCAATAGCAGTTAAAGCCATCCCTATGGCGGCTATATATCTGGATTTCATGGAATCCAATAGTTTACCAGTTAAAATCGAGAATATTGCAATAAACACTGATTGGACACATAATAACAGTCCGGTTTGGTTTGGGGTAAGTCCCCTTATGTTCTGCAGGTATAACGTTAAGAGGAAAAGGGTAAATATGCCGGGCCCATAGTTTATAATGGATGTGATGTTGTTGATAATGTATGCGCGGTTAAATAAAAGTTCTGGATGTATGAGGGGGTTTTTTATTCTGGTTTGAAGCCATATGAATAGTATAAACCCTATGATTCCAGCTAAAATGGTTAAAATTCCGATATTGGAGGTAATTTCTGAGAATCCAATAAGTATCCCTGTTAAGGATAGGGCAAGGACTGAAGTACTGCTTATACTGAATTTATCATCTGATGCCTCAATCCATTCACCTTTTAGTTTTAAAACGGCAATAATGGCGGCGATTCCGAAGGGGATAGAGAAAAGGAAAATACTTCTCCAACCAAGGAATTCTGTTAAAAATCCTCCTAAAACAGGACCAATGGCAAGTCCAACGTATGCTGTGCCCACACTCAAAGACAAAGCCTTTCCCCTGTCTTCTTCAGTGAAGACAGATGCAATTAAAGAATAAACATTCCCGAAGATCATTGCACTTCCTAATGATTGTATAATCCTGGATATTAACAGTATGTCTCCTGAAGGAGCTAGAGCAGATAAGAAACTTCCCAAAGTGAAGATGATTATACCGATGGTGATGATCTTCTTTTTACCATAGATATCAGCTATTTTACCAAAGGGAATTAAAAAAATACCGGTAACCAGTAGGTAGGAGCTGGTTATCCAGCCTAAAAATATGGAGTTAAGGGCGAAAGTCATGCCAATTTCTGGTAAAGCTATATTGATGGAGGAACTGGTGTAGGGAACCAGGAAACTGACTATAATACTTATCAGCAAGACGTATTTTTTGGTTGAACCATTTTCTTGGAAGTTCATGGTTAAGTTTTGATTGAATCATAATATAAACCTTAGAAATCCAGCTACCTTTTTATCTTTTTGGTGATCTTTTATATCTAATAATAGATGTTAAGACCGCATAAATTACAAGATCAAAAATTGCAGATTCCCGAAATCATTATCCCTGAGAGATCAAAGTGGGGCTTTAAAATGGATAAGAACCTAGAAATGAATAAAATTTCTGATTATCATTAGATGAAGCTAAAAACAACAGGTATAGTGATCATACTGAAAAGATAAGTGGCAACTACTAAATTCGAAGCTAGAGATCCATCACAACCGTATCTATCTGCCAAAACTGCAGCCACAGTCCCTGAAGGCACTAAAGTTTCCAGAAGCAAAATTTCAGTATCAGTTTGATTGAGATTTACAGCTTGACCAAAGAAAAAAGCTATTAATGGCTGCAGAATCAGTTCTATGGAAACAACTGCTACAATCAGAACCAACAAACTCCTTAGTGGAAATACTCTTAGCATCAAAGCTATGGAAATCGCCACGAAGATTATCAAGGAATTGCCGATTATAACTAAGACTCCCAATAATGTGTTAGCAATTAAACCAGTTGGTTTAGGCAGGAAAAACGAAAATATAATCCCTAAAATAATGGATAAGATTATGGGATTTGTGAAGAAACTTTTAATGAAAGATTTAGTAAAAACTTCTTCATTTTTACCGAAATAATTAGCAATTAGAACTCCTAAAGTAAATATAAGTATTCCCACACCTATTTCATTCATAAAAACTGCGTCAGATACGGCATGGGGATTGTTGGGAAATACCTGGGCGATTATACTATAACCTAGAGTAGCTGAGCTACCGAAACATGAAACAAGTATGAATGAACCTAATTGTTTATTTTCCAATTTTAGAAGTTTTCCAATGGCAAAGGCAAGTAAAATGCTTAAAATTATTATTATAATAAAAATAAGAGCACCTTTCAGTGCACTGAAATCAAATTTTTGTTGGTAGAAACTTGTGAAAATAAAAACAGGAAGAACAAAGTCGGTGACCAGTCTACCAAACAGTGATCTGTGTTCTTCCTGAATTATGGATTTTTTCCTAAGTAAAAGGAAGATCATGATGAGTATTAGCATGGTGGCTAAACTTTGCAGTAAATTAAAATAGAAATCCATGTTACAATACTCAACTTACTGGTAATTTAAATCTTTCCAAACCATGCACTCTCATATAATAATCGGTGGTTCATAACGTTGTTGAGGTCAAAAAAACACATTCTATGGTAATTTTTGGAGTAGTGGCATGTTAAATATTTTGTTGAGCACGCTAATAGACTTTTTAGACTTAAATTACAAGCCTAACGCAAATTATAGTGGTTGTGAGATGATTTGCCTGTTATTATCAACGAACCAGAAACCACTTGTCCACTGAGCATATACATGGGGGCGGACAAGATAACTCCTCAAAAATAGCTCTTTTCATTGAAAGCTTTAAATTACCCTTTGAAGTGTTTGCAAGGGCTTGTTTCATAGTTGCTTTTGCTTATTTTATACCTAGAAAATAGAAAACATTAAATGACCTGATTAATATTTAAATTTTGGTGAAATTTCACCCAGAAACTTCCACTGCCTTATCATATAATCTATTTCACTTTTCAGGCCATTTTTATAAGAATCAGACATGAAATCTGGGTTTTCATAGAATTTAATAGCTTCAGCCGCCACATATCCACTAGCCAGGGCACTGGATATTCCTTCACCCAAGGGGTTCAGTAGATTGGCGGCTTCACCGGCAAACAGCACCCTGCCCTTTCCCAGATAAAAAGAGAACTCCGGGGTTATGTATGGCATTATACCCACCTCTGTTTTAACAATAGACTCTATATGGGCATTGTAATGTGATTTAAGGAAGGATACAAATCGGGAATGATACTTTTCCATCAAAGATGGATTTTTAACTCCCACACCCATGATAAGAAAGTCATCTTTCACATTAAACCAGGCATCATACTGGGAAAGCCGAGGATCTAAAAATGCATGGAAAAACTGACTGTCCAAATCGATAGTACCTCGGGAGAATGTCTGATAAGTGAAGATATAATCAGGTGAGACATTCAGCAGACCCCTCCCAATACGGCTGGCTGCCCCATCACAGGCTATTACCACCTGGGCTGTCTCTATATTATTTTTGAATTTAACAACCACCAAATCATCTTCTTCTTTACAGGAGAGGGCAGTAGTGGATGTTCTAAGATCAGCACCACTACTTTCAGCTTCACGGGCCATCCAATAATCAAATGAACTTCTCCAAATGTTATAACCTTCACTTTCGAATTTAAATACCTGATCATCTTCATTAGTAAGTATAATTCCCTGGTTAATCTGAGGATTTGAGAAAACACTCTCTGGTATTTTTCCAAATTCCGCCTCCACCATTTGAATTGATTTTTTGATAAGTATACCGGAACAAGACTTTTCTCGGGGAAACTCCATCTTTTCTGCCAATAAAACTTTATGTCCTGTTTCAGCAATCCTTTTAGCAGTCATACAGCCGGCTGGTCCTGCCCCTATTACAATAATATCGTACAATTTGAATTCCTCCTTGGGATTAAATGATAATGGATCTCCATTTCATTATTTTGAACAATTAATCGCTAATATAAAAAAAGGCAGAATAATATAGATAATCATCATAATCATTTTTAGGGGCTGGTTAT
>MVQZ01000159.1 GCA_002067565.1 Methanobacterium sp. PtaU1.Bin242
GGATTATTAGTAATAAAGGGGATTATGGGGTGGATCCCTGAAATTAAGGAAATGAATTTAATTTAATTTAAAAAAAGCTAGAGAGTTTAATCTATGATTTTGGTTGTATCGGATTTACATTTGGGTTATGATAAGTGTAACCGTGATGAGTTTCTGAATTTTCTGGATTATCATCGTAGTGCTGAAATAGATCATCTGGTACTTTTAGGGGACATATTTGATTTCTGGAGACGTAATAATGCACGGGTAGTTGAAGAAAATGAGGAAGTGATGGTAAAACTGAATGATTTAAATGCCAAAAACATACATTATGTGGCTGGAAACCATGATTACTACATTCTAGATCTGCACAAAAGATATGACTTAAATTATCCTGCCATAGTATCCAAATACCTTAGACTGGAAGATGGTGGAGAAAGTTTCTTTTTTATCCATGGATATGAATTAGAGGCAATTCTCTGGGAATTCCCCAGCAGCATGGATACATATGAAAAATTCAGCAAAGAAATGTGCTTTAATAAGGATACATCCGGAGGATTTTTAAGCAAAATATGGGATTTAAAAAATATTTTTGGAAAAAAACACAGATTTATTAAGGATATGGATAAAGAACCATTTAAAAGAGAAACCATAAACAAAGTAGATGAATTTGCACTCTCATCAGGCAAATATCCTTTGTTAGGTATGAAACCTGATGAAAATCTTATATTCGGCCACACTCACCGACCATTCATGAATAAAACTAAAAAGGTGGCCAACACTGGTTCCTGGATCGATGAACTGCCTATAAAAAATCATCAAAACAGCTATATTGAAATAAATAATGGACAGATGGAGCTGGAATTTTTTTAATTCATATTTAAAATTATCTAATTCAAGTGATAAGCTTAAACTGAAAAATAGTAAGATAAAAAAGGTTAAGATAATGAAAAAAAAGATTATTTAAAACTAAAATAATGAAAAAAATAATATTTTAAAAATAATTAAAAATTAAATTTAGCTAAATATTAACTCAGTTCTTCTTCATCCATTACCTTTAGAAGTTCATCCCATGCTTCTAATGATTCTTTAGCTTCTTTTTCGCTTAAAACCTCAATGGCATAGCCAGAATGAACCAGAACGTATCGTCCTACATCTACATCTTCAACCAGATCCAGTTTAGCCTGTTGCTTTACTCCTCCAAAGTCCACTGTGGCCACATTATCATTAATTTCCACTATCTGTGCTGGTGCTGCAATACACATATTTTTTCTCCTTTTTATCAGATTGATTTTATAATTTTTTATTTTTATACATGTCCTAATGCGTTTATATAATCCTTACGTATGCAATATTATCTAATAAAATGTTTTATTATTTTATTTCAGATGATTTTATTGGAATTTTTTATAGATGTTTTATTAGAATAGGCAATGATTTTAGTATTGTTGTTTATATGAATTTCTTTATATATAAACCAGATTTTAGAAATTGATTAATCATGATTTATTCACTTAAAAATAGGGATAAATGTATTACCATAACTCTTGTCTTCCCTATCACAGGGCCAATCAAATACTGTGCAATTCCCTGCTTTTTTACATATAATTCACTAACAAATATACTTTAGCCAGTTTGGAATATATTAAACTTAAAAGAATCATAAAAATATGATCAAATTGGAGTTGGTGTTTATGGATGTAGGGATGATAACTATACAATATTTAAATGGAGAGCAGGAAACTTTTGAGATTTCAACTGCAAATGTGGATCAAATAAAAGTTATGGAGGATAGGATTATTATCTGTTTCAATAAAGACCCATCCGCCAATAAAAATAAATGTAAAATAATAATTATTGATAACATTTCAAGCTTTGATATATCCCCCTGTGATGTTCAAAGCTTAGTGGCATCTTCTGGCAAAAAATAGCAGTTAAAAAAAAAGTTTGGAGCATTTTAGGGTAATTAATATTATATATTATTATTAAAAAAATTGATTTATTACTTACCCTTATTTATACAATATAAAATGTAGGGCTTGGTTGAGAGTGGTAGCATGAAATTAGTAGTAATCGGTGGAGGTCCTGCTGGTAGAACAGCCGCTATGGAAGCATCACAACTAGCCGAAGAAGTAACTATTATTGAAAAGGCTAATTTAGGCGGTAAATGTTTAAATGAAGGCTGTATGGTAGTTTCGGGTATGAATGATCTGGCTCGTTTTTTAAAAGACTCCCAGAGATTTCTAAAGCTGGAGATAATCAACCAAACCCATGATATAGATTTTCGTAAATTATCTGCAGGTGTTAGGGAAACCATTGCTAAAATACGAAATGTTTACGAAGTTGAGATCACAGCTGCCGATATGGAATATATAAAGGGCAAAGCTGAAATTGAAGGTGAAGATAAGAAAGTAACAGTTAATGATGAAAGTTTCGAATTTGATAAATTGATAGTGGCCACCGGTTCAAGGGCTTATATCCCTCCGATAAAGGGCTCTGAGATTGCTAAGACATATAGAGATGTTTTGGAATTTAAAGAAGTTCCTGATGAACTTATCATTGTGGGAAGTGGAGTCATAGCCGCTGAATTTGCAGGGATATTCTCCGCCTTTGGTTCAAAGGTACAGGTTATCTGCAGAAATCAGTTTTTAAGGAATATTGATGGGGATGTAAGAAAATACGTGGTCAGAAAACTTTTAGATAAGGTTAAAATACATGAAAACCTTCCAGTTCGAGAAATAAAGCAGGATGGCTTAATTACTCCAAATGGTTTTATTAAAGGTGATGTTCTATTAGCAACTGGTATGACTCCTAATTCTGAAATATTAGAAGAAATAGTTGATATTGGTCCTAAAGGAGAAGTTGTTGTCAATCATAGGATGGAAACCAGTCATAAGGATATTTATGCTGCAGGGGATCTTATCGGTGGAATCGGAACCACCCCCGTAGCCCGTATGGAAGGAGTGGTTGCAGCTAGAAATGCATGTGGAATATATACCCTAGCAGATTATCGTTTCATTCCAGGTTCTATATCCCTTTACTATGATGTGGCATTCTTATCCCCTGAAAATGACTCAAAAAATTCAGATACTGCTGAAACTCTTGAAGGTACTATACCGGGATTTGCCGGCCCCGGCTCTTTTTGGAGGGTGCTGGAAGGCAACACTGGATTTACCAAGGTGAAGGTGCAATCAGAATCAGGGGATATCAGGGATGTCTCATCCATATCACCCACAGCACGCACCAGTATGGCATATATTTCAAAAATGATGAGGGACAACTATAAAACCCATG
>MVQZ01000160.1 GCA_002067565.1 Methanobacterium sp. PtaU1.Bin242
ATTTCCTCCGCTTTCTGGTATAACAATTGTATTAGTCTTGTTTCAATTTGATTTATTAGGACTTGTCGTCGATATTTAGGACACCAAATGATATGATAGCTGAGATTGTATACTGCTGTCTTACTGCATTTCCATCTTTCACTTTTCATTATATATTATTTATCTGCCAACTAACTATATAAATTTTATTATTTTAATCTCTTCAATTCATCCCACCACTAAAGATGGTGGGCTTTCTTGAAGAACAAATCGTAACCAACAGTCCCACTTCTAGTAGTTCTATACGAGTTTCCAGGTCCGGGTTCTATTGCCTGAATCGCTAACAAGTATTTAAAATCATCTGGATTTCCAAATGCTTTTTTAAGTCGGTCTGTTTTTTGAATTAAAGCAAAAGTATAAAAATGGTTTCCTGGGGCAGTTATTAAAACAAAACCATTGTTTAAGTCTGTTGAAGGAGGATACACATTTATTTCCACTTCTTTTAAAAAGTCCAATGGTCCAGTGGCTATCATGAAGTTCTTTAACATAAATTTTAAGACAATATCGTACATTTCATCAGTTACATTTATTCCAATGTTAAACTCTTCATTTTCCATTTTTTCACATCACAGTTTAAATTCTTTCTTAGAAAACCGATGAGAACTCAATCGGTTTAGTTATGGCTTATTTTCTTAAATTACTCCCAAAGCACCTATACACATAAAACGGATCAGAAAAAAGGTAAGTCTGTGAAATCTAACAAGACTTTGACCGATTTTATGTGTACTACTAACACTTTTCATTCAGGCCATCCGCATCCCCTATATGTTCAGAACCATTATTAGAAAACCGATTGGGTAATTTAACCCATCCTTTGTAATTAGCTTTCTTAATAAACTCATCATATATAGAAAGTATAAACGATTCTTGCAGAGAAAACGGATTGAAGTCTGATCGGTTTTCTCGTTTTAGTTCAGACTCTAATAGGTAATTATAATCAAATATTCCACTAAAAGCAATTTTTTTCTTCTCAAAGTAATCACTAGGAATATAAACACGGTGAGGCCGGTAGTTTGTATCAACTACAACCAACTGCATTTCTGCCAGCTCCTTTAAATGTCCCCTAACAGTATCTCCTTTGACCGTGGTAAACCTGGCAATATCCTCATAAGTGAAATATTTAGCATCCCGGAAGATCTCCAAAAATTCCAACATTTCTTTCTTCTCATCTCTAACCTGTTCATTATCACTTAACCCAGCTTTAAACCTCCCTTCTGCATTTCTACCCATATCAACAGCACGTTTAAGATCATCATAAGTCAAAGTCCTGATAACTCCTTCAGCATTGTAAAGATGGTTCTCAATAATTGTAGTATAAGTCTGGAGTACCTCTGGTTTCTTATGGATAAAATGAGACAAAGTACGACCTAAAAGCTTAACAGTATACAGGTAATCGTCCTTATTCACAATCAAAGCATAAGAATCTAGCTTTTCATTATAAAATAAATCCCTATTATAACAATTAGCCAAAGTAACTAGTTTTGGAATAGTTTGTATCATCAATCTATCCCGGTTAGCATTAGGGCTGTTTTTTACATTCAAAAGAGCATTAAAGTGACTTGTATATGGGTTTAATATCTCAAACCGACTCCCATCTTCCCGTATGTCATCCACAAACTGAAAAATTTTATCAATGACTGCGGCTGCAAATAACCTCTGCTTATCAAACAAAGCATCCTTTTCTATCTTTAAAAGTTCATCTTCTTGATATTCCATGATACTATCTTGAACCTGTTTGTTATCATCAGGACTCCAAAGCAGTGATCGGCTCATATATTGACTTTCAGCCGTGGGACTGATAATTTCCATGTGGACAGAGCCACACCCACGGAGTTTAAGAATCATGGATCTGCCAAACTCATCTGTCATGTCAGTTAATATTTTATCATACTCTGCTTCACTCATCAACTCCTTTAATAAACTTATTATTTCCTCTGCTTGCTTCTGTTCTTCTTTGCTTCCAAAATCCCCAACACGTATAAGCTTATATTGTAGAATATGACTTCCTTCTTTATATTTAGTCATATTAAGAATACCTGCAACACTACTAGTTTTACTAAATTTCATGCGACGTTGTTTTGGAAACAAATTATAAACCGTCTGTGAAATAGTGGTTTTGCTCTTCCCCGGCATGGCTGCTATCAAACTATGCAGTGGTTTAGGGAAGACACTAGATAATGCTATCAAAAATTCAAGTATGGCTTTTGGCTTCTGGGCTACCACTTTTAATTCAATGATGTTATAAATATCATCAATAACTGTGGTTTTGTGTAGGGCATCTTCTGCTTTTCTAAGTATTTCACCATCAAACCTATCAAACTCTCCCATCATTTCAAACCATGAAACTTTATTTTCTTCCTTATTCACACTTTCCCATGATTTCAAAGTAGATTCAATTAACCTTATTTCCCCTGTGGTTAATTCTCCAAACCTTCCAACAATATACTCTGCTCTCCATTGTGGTTGGCCTCTGATTGTTGTAGGTACAGCGTTTAAGTCCATGATTTTGTCTACTAATAATTTAAATAATCCATCCCTGTTAGTGCTTCCGATCTTTTGTATTGGTTTGGAATAAGTAAAAGACTGTTTAGCAGTGTTGTAAATTAAATTAAACTGGAAAATTTGTTTATCTATCTTCTTCATGGTGACTGTAACTGGATCATTATTCACAGGGTATTCTACACAAATGTCTTGTTCTGTGTGGTCTAAATAAAGAATTGCATCTTCATTACAAGAAACCGGCTCATATCCTTCTGATTTAAGTTTAGTGGTCCTTTGCATTGGATCCCATTTTTCATCGCTGAATATGTTCACCTCCTAATTATTTCTTTTAAAAAAAAGTGTGGGAACCAGAAGTGTTTTAGTCTGGTTCGTTCTTATCCTGCAAATAAGTTAGGAGGCTTCGGCGACTCTCACTATCCAGGACACCTTCACCCACGAGGTCGGCACTGGTTTCTAGGATATTCTTCTTATTGATGGGTGTCTCGTTTTTGGTGAGTGTGGCTATTACGATGTGTAGGGTGCTGTTTTCTTCTGCTAATTGTTTCCAGTAGCTTTCTCCGGTTAATTGGGCTTCCTGTACGTTTTCGGGTTCGTCTGGTTCTGGGTTTCGTACCTTCTCCGCCTTTGGCATCTCAGATACATAATCCTCATTCACTGGTTTGACACTTGACTTTGGCTTGGAACTAGATTTAGGAGTTCTGCGAACCTGTTGAGTTGGTGCAGGCTGTTGAGTTCTACCAGGCTGACTAAAACCCCTACCCATCATTTCCTCAGCAGGAGTAGCACTATAA
>MVQZ01000161.1 GCA_002067565.1 Methanobacterium sp. PtaU1.Bin242
ACGGATATGAAATGGCAATCACGTCTTTTAGCTATTTCTTTAAGTCTCTTATCTGGGAAGGGGAATAATGTTTTGGGCCTGAAAAGTCCTGCTTTAATTTTCTCATCTCTAGCATGTTCAACAGCGGATCTGGCTATTCTGCTGCTTATACCATAGGCGACCAGAATGATATCCGCATCTTCCAGCTGGTATTCATCATAATCCACTTCTTTGTCTTTTATTTCTGCATATTTCTCCTGGAGTCTGTAGTTGAAATCCTCCAGCTGGTCGAAGTTAAGGAATATGGAGGTCACCAGATTTCTCATGGTTTCTCTGTTCCCGCAGACTGCCCAGTTAACATCTATCTCTGGCTGGACTGCTTCTTCTGGAAACTTTAATGGCTCAACCATCTGTCCCAGAACACTGTCTGCCAGTATGATAACAGGGTTACGGTATTTATTTGCCAGATCAAAGGCTTTCATGGTGAAATCACACATTTCCTGCACAGAATTAGGGGCCAATACTATATTATGATAGTTACCATGACCTCCTCCCTTTACCAGTTGAGTGTAATCTGCCTGTTCCGGGCCGATGTTTCCCAGTCCCGGACCTGCTCTCATAACATCCACCACGACACAGGGGAGTTCTGCTCCTGCTAGAAATGATATTCCCTCCTGTTTCAGGCTGATTCCCGGTCCGGAAGAAGCTGTAAGCACCCGATGCCCTGCGGCAGAGGCTCCGTAAACCATATTTATGGCTGCTTCCTCTGATTCTGCCTGCACAAACTTCCTACCAACCATAGGGAAATATTTTGAGGCCTCGTGGAGAATTTCACTTGCTGGGGTGATTGGATATCCAAAATAGCAGTCACAGCCAGCGTACATAGCACCTATTATAACTGCTGTGTTTCCTTTAATTAGCTGGGTGGCCATTAATCTTCCTCCCCTTTATTTTCATTTATGTCCTGTTTTTTAGTTTTAGCTCTCTTTGGTAGGTGAACTTCAATAGCCAGGGGTTCTGGACAGGTGTAATAGCAATCCCCGCATCCTGTGCATCCTTCTCCGCCATAAACCACGTAGTGGTATCCGCGGGGGTTTACGTCATTACTCATTTTTAATGAGCCCTTTTTACAGGCTAAAATACATCTTTCACATGCTTTGCATTCCAGAGTATTAATTACTGGATAAGGATCTTTTTTTTCCTTTTTTTGAGTCATATTATTCATCTTTGGTTAATTAATAATTTTTATTTCGTTTTTTAATTCATTTGTAATAATAATTTAGGTTGTTTAATTAGTAATTATTTGGGTGTGGAATTTTATATAATCATTTTTCAAAGCTAATGATTGATATATAAAAAATTTGAAAATGAAAATTTTTTGATAAATTTAATCCAAAGATCAGTTTATAAACTTTTTTAGCAGCTATAATGATATAATCAAGGTTTACTATAAGGTTTTATAATAAATTATAGCGCCTAATTTTATTTATTTTTGCTGTTCTTGGTCTTTGCTTCTGATCTCCACCCTTCTAATTTTACCACTGATGGTTTTGGGTAGTTCATCTGCAAACTCAATTACCCGTGGATATTTGTAGGGTGCAGTAACCTGTTTAACATGATTCTGGATTTCCAACTTCAGTTCTTCTGACGGTTGATGGTCCTTGGTTAATACTACGGTGGCTTTAACCACCTGTCCCCTTACGGGATGTGGAACACCAGTTATAGCGCACTCCAGAACTGCCGGGTGGGATATCACGGCACTTTCCACTTCAAAGGGACCTATTCGGTATCCGGAGCTTTTAATTATATCATCATTTCTTCCTACAAACCACAGATATCCGTCTTCATCCATCCAGGCAGTGTCTCCAGTGTGATAATAATCATCATGCCATACTTCATCTGTTTTCTCTGGATCCCGGTAGTATCCTGTGAAAAGTCCTGGTGGTTTGCTATCCCTGGTTTTGATGACTATTTCTCCTTCCTCTCCCACATCACAAATTTTACCCTCCCTATCCATTAATTCTATGGAATATCCGGGAGATGGTTTTCCCATGGAACCGGGTCTAGGTTTCATCCAGGGGAAGTTGGCAATGCAGACCACGCATTCTGTCTGGCCAAACCCTTCCATCAACCTCAAACCAGTGAATTCGTGAAATTTATTGTATACCTCTGGATTTAGAGGTTCTCCCGCGGTTACAGCATATCTTAGGGTAGAGAAGTCGTACCCGGTAAGATCTTCTTTTATCAGAAATCTGTAAATGGTGGGTGGAGCACAAAAGGTGGTAACACCATGTTTAGATGCTTTCTCCAGCATACATGCCGCATCAAATCGTTCATAGTCATAGACAAACACCGCGCTTCCTGAGATCCACTGCCCATATATCTGACCCCACATGGCCTTGGCCCATCCAGTATCTGCTACTGTGTAGTGCAGACCATCATCCATCACATTCTGCCAGTATTTAGCAGTTATAATATGGCCAAAAGGATAGGTATAATCATGTTCAACCATCTTAGGAAGTCCAGTTGTTCCTGATGAAAAATATACAAGTGTTGGCTCATTATTTGAAGTTTTCTGGTCTCCAGATGGGCGTTTAAATTCAGATGATGCTTTTTGGATCTCTTCACGGAAGTTAAGCCATCCTTCCCTGTTTTCATCCCCTACCAATGCCCTAATAAGTTTAATCTGGCTCAGTTGTTCTTCTGCTTCATCAAAATACTGGGGAACTCCATCTTCAGCAATACAAACCACCATTTTGATGCCTGCTCGTTCTATACGATAGACTATGTCCTTGGTCTTAAGCATGTGGGTGGCGGGGATGGTTATGGCCCCTAATTTATGCAATGCCAGTATACAGAACCAGAACTCATAACGGCTTTTCAGGGTAAGCATCACCCGGTCGCCCTTTTCTATTCCACATTCCCGGAAGAAGTTAGCGGTTTTATCACTGTATTTTTTAAGTTCGCTAAAGGTTAATATCCGCTCCTCCTCATCATTACACCATACCAGAGCAACCTTATCCGGATGCTCCTCAGCATATTCATCCACCACATCATAGGCGAAATTAAAATTTTCTGGTATATCTATTTTGAAATTTTCTCTAAAATCTTGATATGATTCAAATTCAATTTTAGGGACAAATTTATTCAGTAAAGACGACATAATTCTACCCTCATAGATTCCTTTTTGTCTTATTTTGGTGATTTTCAGGTTAAAAAATCATTTATAATTACAGTTTTATTTCCTGTTTTATCTGATAATTCATATTTAACTAAATTTAACTCTTTAATATCTAAATTAAAGGATAACTGCTAAAAATTTAGCTGATTTATTATCCAGGGCCTCCATAGCATGCTCATAAGAAGAATCGAAAAATATAGAATCCCCTTCTTCAAGTACAATTTCGTTGTCGTGGATGTATAATTTTAAAGTACCTTCTATGATGTAATCAAACTCCTGACCGGGGTGTGAGTTTGTTGATGGCTTACTTCCGTCTTCTCTGGGCTCCACTGTCACAACCAATGGTTCGGCCTTTTTATGGATGAATTTCTCTGCCAGACTCTCGTACTGGTACTGTTTCCTCCTTTCCACATTAACTCCCTTACCTTTCCGGGTTACGGTAAATATGTTCATCCTGGTCTCTTCTCCAGTTAAAAGCAGACCCATATCCACTTCGAGCTTATGCGCTATTTCAAATAGTACGCTGGCTGGAATATCCGCCGAACCATCCTCATATCCCTGGTAAATTTCCACCGGGAGATTTAAATAATCTGCCATCTCCTGTGCGCTGACTTCAGATAACTCTCTTAACTCTGAAATACGTAGAGCTATTTCCTTCATTTTTTCTTTCAAAGTTAACACCCACTATTCCATTAATTTAAATGTAATAGAATTATTAATCCTTAGATTGTTTATATCTTTAATATTGATCTATTTATTTAAGTTCCAGTCATTTTTTTTATAGTATTAGGTAAAAAAAAGACCATTTCAGTATCATTAGGATACAAATAGATGTTAAAATATATTATATATAAATTCTATCTTTTAATATATAATGATTGTTAATGACAATTTATGTTTCTATTAATAATTAATATCTATTATATATAAACTATGAATAATATTAAAATAATTTCATAAAATATTTGAGGATAAATATGAACATATACGCATTGATCTCTCTTTTAGCTTCGGGGGTCTGTTTCTTTCTGGGTAATTTCATATACTACAAAAATCCTGAAAACCGTCTGAACAGATTGGTAGTCATTCTCTGTATACTGGTTGCCTTCCTGGCCTTCACCGAATTCGGTTATAGACAGGCAGAGACCATGGCCACCGCAGAATTCTGGTTGAAGCTAAGTACCTTATGGCCCTTTGTACCTGCACTTTTAATAAACATATCCCTGGTATTTACCGAGAAAACAGAATTATTAAAACATAAAATCACCTATTTTATTATTTATACACCTGCCTTTATAATCTCAGCAGTGGGAATGGCAACCAATCTACTGATAATCAATGCTATCCCTGAATACTGGGGCTGGACCTATAATATATATCCATACACCTCATTTTTCGTTTTAATGAGTATTTGGACCGTATTCGGAGCATTTTTTGCCGCTGCTTTACTATTACATTATTATCATAACTCAGAAGGTTATTTAGAGAGAAAACAGGCCAAATATATTTTCATAGGAATTGTTACACCTATGATTTTCAGTTTAACCACCGATCTGATACTGCCTTTCATGTCCCTAAAGGTCCCGGAGTTCACCATGACCAGCATCGCCTGTGGTCTGATTTTCATTGCCTACGGTATATGGAAATATCGATTTCCAGTATTAACTCCAGCTATGGCGGCAGATAAAATAATAGACACCATGTCTAACTTTTTAATCATATTAAATCCTCAAAAGAAGATATTGCTCATCAATAAAAGCGCCTTAAAACTTCTGGGATATGCTAAAAAGGAATTAGCATATAAACGCTCCGAATTCATATTTAAAACAGGAAAACAGGATGATGAATTATTTCAGGATATAGATGAAAATGGAGGGGTGAAAACCTTTGAAAGCACCCTCAGGACAAAAAATGAGGGAATAATACCGGTTTTAATGTCTGTTTCTCCCATAAAAATCCGTGCTAATGAACCTCCTGGTTTGATGTGCATTGGCAGTGACCTGAGTAAGGAGAAGAAAATAAAAAAAGCATTAGAAGAATCAGAGATGCTTTATTCTACACTGGTTAAAACAGACCCGGATTCAATTTTAACCACTGACCTTGAGGGTAACATACTTTATGCATCACCCCAAACCCAGAAATTGCATGGTTTCCAAACATCCAT
>MVQZ01000162.1 GCA_002067565.1 Methanobacterium sp. PtaU1.Bin242
AACCGGTGAAAACCGGCGACGCAAAGTTATGGGTCTAAAGCCAGATGTGAAAACAGAGGTTATGACTGCCAAACTACCGAAGGATGCATTTTTTTATTCTTTTATACGAATTGAGTGAAACAGGAGAGCAGCTTAGCTAGTAAAGCGCTCTTTATAAAATGCGACGTACCTCGCGAGTGCGTCGCATTTATTAATATTAATATAAAAACCGTCTCCTCTTGTCTGCCCTGTTGTGCCATGCTATACTTGATAATAGGATAAATTTTATCGTATCTGTAAATCATCATTGAATAGTGAATTTTCAAGGATTATCAGTGCCTTCTGGATGCTTTCAATTTCCATGTTGAAGTTTATTTTTTAGGAGAATATAAATTTTAGGGAAATAATATTTAAAGTTAAATGATTTAGATAGGGGTGTAAAAATTTCAAAATATAATATCAAAAAGATTGGAGAAAGTCTGAAACGTGCTGGTATGTTAGAATCAGAACCATTAGCTATTTATGGTTCTCTTGAAATCCCTGATGGTGCAGTTCCTATTTGTTCTGTTGATCGCTGCGTTGCCAAGGGGATATTCTCATCTGCAGTGAATAAAGAAACCCCTGCACTCTACATTGGAAAAGATTCGCTTAAAGGATGCTGTCCCGGTGTAATGTCCTGGCTCGGGTTTGTTGAACCATTTAAATTCATAAAATATTTTGTATCCACCGGACATGAGAAATTCCGAGGTGGGGAAGCTGAATATTTAAAAGCAAGCCCTGAACATGTTGAGGAGACTCAAAAGTTAATTGGAAAAATTACACCTCCCGGAAAATACACTATAATACAGAAATGTTCAACTGTAGAAAACAATGTTGATATCAAATCAGTGCTTTGTATGGGTAAAGGCGAACAGATAAGGAATTTAAGTAGTCTTATACACTTTAGAACAACCTGCCCCTTTGATGCTATCAGTATGCCTTTTGGACCGGTATGTGCCACTTTTATAACCTACCCTGCAGGACTGGCTGAAAACACACCAAAAGAAACTGCCTTTATAGGTCCTGCAGATCCAACCGGTAACATATGGTTTCCAGAAGATTATATGGCGCTGGGTATTCCCATAGATATGGTAGAGAAAATGCATGAAGATCTGGAAAAATCATTCATCATTAAAAGGCCGAATGTTGCATATCCTAATGTAAGGGAGAATATAAGGATTTAAATAAAATAATTTCCTTTTTTTCTAAAAAGAGCTATTAAAAAGAGGTTATTAAACATTCTTACTTCTTTATATTTTCAAATAATCCCTATTTTATTAATTTGTTAGTGATTTGATGTTTGGGAAGCTAAATTGTAATAATCAGTGCTAATGGTCTTTCTGGAACTGTTCAAATCTGAAATAATTCATTTTAAGTCGTATTTTCTATTTTCCTAAATTAAAAAGATTTATATGTTCTAAAATACGATCTATTTAATTGTCGGAACCTAAATTATGTTATCTGACATTGCTGAAAATAAGGGGGCAGTATAGTGAAGCGACACTTGTTGCTTACAATGTTACTGCTTTTTGCGGTATCATTGTTCATACCAAATATATATGCCACCACAGCAAATCAGCAAACTCCAGAAATTATCGCCAATACATCCATTAACAGCGATGCAATAGATTACCAGATTACATATAATATGCAGAGTAAAACTGCTTCAACCCAGCAGGCTGAAGTGGTTGGTGTTACAGGAATTAACCATGCTGAAACCCAGAACATTACAGCATCCAGTTCTAGCAATACTTCATATGATAACCAAGGTGCAGGTAATATTCAGTGTGCCATAGCGGCTGCAGGAGATGAAACTTTTAGTAATGTCCAGAATAACTGGTTCACCATAAACAATATTACCGAAGCAGCAGGACGAGTTAAGTCCTATATAGAGACTAATCATAAACTTCCCAGCTCTGTGCAGATAGGTACCACCCAGGTAACCATGCCTCAGTTCCTGCAACTACTCACAAGCGGATTAATACAGGTAAATAAAGGCAGTAACACATCTTTGACACTTAAAAGTGTCAATACACCATCTAATACTGTTGAAAGTCTTAAAAGTGGGAATATCAAGAAAACAGAGTACCTTGATCTGGCGGTTAGAATCCAATCCTATATCAACACTAATGGAAAGGCCCCTAACTATGCCACCAGTACTCTAGGAAAGATTGGCTATCCCTCACTGATATACCTGTTCTCCCGAATTATGAGTTACCAGGATAATAAAGGTATCCTACCCCAGTCGGCTTCAGTAATGCCCTGGGAAAATATAAGCACTAACCAAACACCACCATCCAGTGGAAATGCAACAAATAATGGCTATACTATAGCTCAAATTAGTGCAGCAGCAGAATTGGTTAAAACCTTTATCGAAGGAAACCAAAGGCTACCCAATTATGTGCAAATAAATGGTAAGCAGGTAACTATGCCACAATTCCTGCAACTCCTGAACAGTTGTTTAATACAGATATATGGTAATGACACCGCACCAATAGCACTGGAAAGTGCAGGTGCACCGACAAATCCCACAGAAAGCATTCAAAGCGGGAACATTAACAAAACAGAGTATCTTGATCTGGCAATCAGGGTCCAGGCATATATGGACTCTACGGGTAAAGCCCCTAACTTTGCCACCAGTACTCTTGGAAAAATTCGTTACGAATCATTAATCTACCTGGATTCCCGGATCCTAAGCTTCTACGCGGATAATGACATCCTACCCAAATACGCTGTTATAAACCCCTGGAGCACATCAAGCACACCCAGTAACTTATCCCAATATCTTCAGGCCACAGATAACTGCCAGTCTAATAATCAAAATATAATATCACTGGCAAATAGCATAACCGCAGGTAAAACTTCGGCTTATGACAAGGCAGTAGCCTTATTTAACTGGGTCAGAGACAACGTAGAATATTCATTCTACTACAACACCAAATACGGGGCCACAGGAACTCTGAATAATCGAAAAGGAAACTGTGTTGATCAAACACATTTACTAATAGCACTAACTCGAGCAGCAGGAATACCAGCCAGATATGAGCATGGAATATGCAAATTCAGTGATGGTACTTTCGGACACGTATGGGCTCAGGTTTATGTAAACGGAAAATGGTACCTTGCAGATACCATCAGTACCAAAAACTCCTTCGGTGTAATAAGAAACTGGGACACCAGTAACTGGACTTTAGTAGGCATCTATGCAGAATTGCCTTTCTAAAAAAAAACCCTTTTTCTTTTTTTTCTTTTTATTTAAAACAGCTCAAACCAGATAAAACGGGAAACTTTAGAGTATAAAAAACACCTAAAATGCAATTCAGATTCACTATTTTAACCTGTTTTTATCAGATTTAATCAATTAACAGTTTTTAAGTGACTCTTCCTGAAACTCTGTTTCTTTAATCTTGCGAATTATCTTACAAGAGCTATCCAAAGAAGATTTCAAGTAACCAGTGATTTTAACTACTTTGGCCGGAATGTTCCTTTTTTTAAGCTCATCTTCAAGTTTTTGCAGGTCAAAATTCTGATCCGGACCTATAGAAATTATATCCGGCTTGAGTTTCTCCACTATCTTGAACATATCAGTGTTACTTCCCAGATAGGCTTCATCAACTGGTTTCAGCATCTTCACCACTTCCAGCCTCTGTTTTTCGTTTACTATGGGCACCCTTTTTCTGGATCTGACTGTGGAATCCCGAGCCACCACCACCACCAGTTTGGCATCTTTGCCACCCAGCTTCTTTGACTCCTCAAGATAGTATCCATGACCGGGATGAATAATATCAAAAGTTCCTGTGGCCATTACTAATTTAATGCTTTCACCTCAATTATATAAGATTTTATAGATTGATAATAAGTTATTGATAATAAATCTTGAATATTTTATCTCTATTATAACCATAGTATTTATACACTAAGATACGATAAAAAATATTTCCCTTTAAATTCTAATTTAAATTCCAGGAAAAATTTAAGATAGTCAGATTCAAAAATTGATAGAATACAGAAATAAAATCAATAAATAACCCTAATTATTTAAACTTAAAAACAAATATTCACTCAAAAACCGTTAAATAAACCTGATTTTAACTTGAGTTCTCAGTAGTGGTAATTTACATGAGCAGCAAAATAGCCAGAGGAAGTACAATAATCCTTATAGGTTCCTTCATATTCCGTATTGGAGGATACATATACCGTGTTTCCATGGCCCAACTTTTAGGGCCGGTCGGTTATGGTATTTTAGGATTAACCCTTCCTTTACAGGGTATTTTCCAGTTATCATCTGAAGGCGGCCTCTCAATGGCTGTTGCCAAATACGTGGCCGAATATGAGGCTAAAAATCAGTTAGATATGGTTAATCAGATTATAAGAACTTCCTCTAAACTGATCATATTTATGGGGCTTTTTGTCAGCGTGGTTATACTTATAATAGCAGAGCCTCTGGCAATAAACTTTTTTCATGAACCAAGAGCAGTGCTTCCCTTCCAGCTCATCGCTCTGATCACCCCTTTCAGCGTTATCACCGGGGAATTAAAGGGTATTTTTCAGGGATTCTATCAAATGCTAAATATTGTAATAACCAAAGCCTTTGAGCAGGGATTCATGATCATATTCGCAGTGGCCCTGGTACTGGCTGGCTATTATGTTGCAGGAGCAGTGGTAAGTACTGCCATTGGTTACATAGCAGCTGCAATAGCTGCTTTCATTCTTTTCAGGAAATATGTATGGAAAAATATCTCCAGTCACAGGAAAAGTTCCTTGGAAGAACCGGGCAAACATTTTACTTTCAGGGAAGAGTTAGGATTGGCAAAAACTCTTCTTTTATTTTCCATACCGGTGGTTATAACCAGTTTGGGAGAATTATTCCTTTATGATATGGGAACCTTCGTAATCGGACATTATTGGCCTGCCCAGTATGTGGGTTACTACAATGCAGCCAGTCCCATTGCCAGACTTCCCCTTATAATATCCATGGCTGTGGCCACCGCTGCACTTCCCGCCACATCAGCCGCTTTAAGCAGGAATAATCGGGATTTGCTTGGAATTTATATAAACCAGTCCTTCAGATACGTAACTATAGTGGTTCTTCCCATGTCAGTGGGAACTATTGTATTTTCCACCCCCATCATCAGCATTCTATTTCCTGGTTATGAATCTGGTTCAATGGCCCTTAAAATTCTGGCAGCAGGAATGCTCTTCTTCACCATCTACACCGTTTCATCCAGCATATCCCAGGGAATGGGTAAACCTAATATTCCCATGTTAGCCCTGATCGGCGGTACTATTATTGAACTGGTTGTAAGTATCATTCTGGTACCTTCCTATGATATAAATGGGGCAGCTATAGCCA
>MVQZ01000163.1 GCA_002067565.1 Methanobacterium sp. PtaU1.Bin242
GGGATTTGAACCCAGGCGGAGCAAAGCTCCACAAGATTTCCAGTCTTGCGCCTTACCTGGCTAGACTATCCCGGCCTAAGATAAAAATGCAACTCTAACCTTTATCTAATCTCTACAATGGCTAAATAATTTATCGTTTATAATCTTATATCTATCAGACCATTGGTTGTATTTTTAGATTATTTTGCATTAATTAAGGTTCATATAATGGAAGTCATATCAAAAGCAGGTTTTTTTACTTCCACATCTTTGGATATGTTCCAGGTTCCATAAAAACCTTTTTTATATCTACCATTATACCCTTATTCTTTTTGTTGATCTCATCAGATTTATACAGACTTTCACCGGCCGCCACCAGCTCACCTTTCAGGGTCTTCAGAGCAACAGTGGCTCCCTTTTCTATGTTAAGGTTGAGGGATATGATTCCTCCTGCAGCCAGATCCGCACCATGGCAGATGGCATCCACCGCTGAGTCTCTGATCAATATTTTAGGAAGATGGGCTGCTGCCTGTTCCATGGGAAGTATGGTGGTACGTATTTCTGATTCATCTTCATCTTCCACCCATGCATGGTAGGCATCTGTTAATTCCTGCAGGGTTTTCAGTGTATTCTCCTGAAAGGGTCCCACCATGGTTCTGCGCAGTTCTGCCATATGAGCACCGGAACCCAGGGCTTCACCAATATCATGGCAGTACTTTCGGATGTAAGTACCGGCCTGGCAGCCTATCCTGAAAAGAACGTCCTGTCCTTCCATTTCCATCAGGTGTACGTAGTAGATTTTACGCACCCGAAGCTCTCTTTTTACTGCGGATTTAACTGGTGGTGTTTGAAATATTTTCCCCTGGAATTCTCTTAATATCTCGGCTATTCTGCAATCATCAACTTTCTCATGCAGCCTCATGAGACATACATATTCTTTAGGAGCCTCAAGCAGGAGTTGAATAACTCTAGTGGCTTGATCAATTCCCACAGGGAGAACACCGGTAACGCGAGGGTCTAAAGTTCCTCCATGACCAGTTTTATCTGCGGATAATATTTTTTTAACCCAGGAGTCCACTTCATGGGAGGTAGGACCTGATGGTTTATCCAGGTTGATAACACCTTTAGATATGTGCTCTTTTATAGGTCTTTCATCAGGTGAACATCCATATCGCGGATCTGTTTCACCTTCAGCCTTATGGAGCAACTCAGCCATCTTAAAACCTTTAAATGAACTTAAATATCAATTTTTTTTATTTACTGTTTTTTCTCTTTTATAAGATCTACCCCTATGTATATTAGGGGTCTAAGCAAGAGCTGCCTGCAGTTCTTTTTTTATTTCTTCTATATCCTCAGATTTTATCTCAACAGTTTGATCTATTGGCTCTAAATGTCTAATATTACATCTTCTGTTTTTAATAGAAGTCCCTACGACTTCAACAAATTTATCATCTATAACCTCTACGATAACACATTTTTCGCCTGCTTCTCTTCCTGCGATCTTTACACATACTCTTCCAACTTCTATTGCTGGCATATATAATCACCTCGATTTCATCTTAAAAATTTTAAATCAGTTTAAAATCTAATTTAATTTTAAATTCATATTTTTATTCTATTTTTTGAATGATTTTTTAATTTAGACTTTTCTTCAATTGTTTTATGGACTTTTTCTCTTCAATTGCTTTTATTATGATGTTAGAAACGCTTTCTGCATGGAAACTGTGGGTGTTAATGATCAGATCATAAATTTCCAAATTTTCAATGTCTATGCCGTGTATTTCCTGGTAACGTTTGGCTTCGCTTTCTCCTCTCTGTGAAATTTCTTCTTTAACCGTGTCTGGATGTTTATTCTCTCTGTGACTTATTCTATCAGCACGAATATCCAATGGGGCTATAAAACACACCTTGAAGTCAGCTTTCACAAAATATGCGGAAAGTCTTCCTTCCACAATCAGATTCTGACTTTCACGGGCCATTTTGGCCTGTCTTTGGTCTATCTCTTTGTCTATTTCAATGTTGTTTTCTGCAAATTTACTGAATTGAAGTATATCCATGTTATGTTCAGCCGCCATCTGACGAAATATATCCCCTGCTGAAATGTAGGGAACTCCCATCTTTTTTGATAGGATCTTGGTGGCTGTGGTGGTACCACTACCCGCCAATCCGCCGATGGTTACAATCATCAGGATCTAGCCTCTTTCTTAAACACCTTACGCATGCATTCGGAACACAAGTTCCCACCATATGGCCGGTTTGGCCTTTTCTTCGATTTTGAAAGCTTTTTTATTTGATATGGTCTTCCTCGGGGGACAGAATGTAGTAATTTACCGCACTCAGCACATAAATGCTTTGAGGGTTTCTTCTTTTTATAATGTAAGACAGTTCTGCCTCCGGGGGTCTTTTTGAAAGTTCTTTTATATGATCTAGATCTGTATCTTAGCTGTGGCATAATAATCTCTCCTAAAATTGAATTTATTTAACTAGTTTTAAATTCTAAATTCCATATCTCTTATTACATTGCTCCTTTAAGTCCCAGTAGTTTCCTGAATATCATGGACATAGCAAATGAGCTTAATATATACCATCCCAACCATTCTATGGCCATGATATCTGCCGGTACAAAGGCTGATGGATGATAAAACATGTGAAATAATGGCACTAGAAGTACATAATAGGCAAATGTCGGTAATTGGACATAAAACTGGTTTATAAGTGGGTTTCCAGCCATCCAGTAGAATACGATGATTATGGGTACAAAGGTCACAATCATAGGTTTGAAAGAGTTAAACATCATCTCCTTCTGGAGATCCAGAAATTCCGACTGTTTTTCCTGCACTTTAGCCAGAGCTTTGGCATCCCCTGATTTTTGGGCTTTCATCATTTCCTGCTGGTATTCTTTCATCTCTTTTTGCAGGAACTGTAAACGGTCCTGATCAACCAGAAATTTATTGGCTAGGGTGATGACAAACGCCACTATAGTGGCAATTATAAACACTCCCACTATCGCTCCGAACATGGGATTATTGGGATCATTTACCAGAGTAAGTAACGGGTTTAAGATGGGATTTAAGATTGGATTTAGAAAATCAAAGCCAGCCATTTTTTTAATTCCTCTTTGTGTCTTTTAATTTAAGTCAATTCCATTCATTTTTTTTATGTTAATTTAAATTAATATTATAAATTGTATTTTTATAATAAATTTTTATAATAATAAACGCTAAATTGTAAAAAGCTAAATTTGTTTATTTCCTAACTTAAAGTCTCTATGATCCCATCCACAGACTCATCCAATCGGTTGTCATGATTTTCTATTATTTGGACTGTGGCTCCGGTTAGTGCTGCGTATGCCATTGAAACTGCTCGGTTCATTTGCTGATGCAGGTTGATGTCCTTTAACTTCTCCATGTCTCGGGTCCGGGTGGTGTCGCTTATTCTTCGCATTAATATTTCATCACCATCTGCCTCGATCAACACAAATTGATCAGGTTGGAGTTCATCTAGAACCCATTTAGGGAGTCCTGGCAGGAAACCATGTGGTGTTTTTATGGTGCAGTGAGTATCTACAATTATATTATTTTCCTCTGCCCTTTCTCTTATACTTTTTGCAGCTTTCCTCTGAACCTCTTTCTGTACATCTGGAGATAGTTTTCTCATGGAATCCCGGTCTTCCACCAGACCCATGTTCTGGGCTATTTCCAACATCACATCTCCATAGTTAACATGTACATAGTCCAGGTTTTTTAAAGCATCTTTCAGGACTGTGGTGCTTCCTGAACCGGGAATTCCAGCAACTACTACCACCTTCATCTTGATCTCCTCTTACCAGTTCCATCCTATTTTTTTAGTTTTTTAGAATTTATTTATTTATTGTTTAAAGTCCTATTTTTGTTTCTATATTGAATTTATTTGTGTTATTCCCTTTAAGACAGATTTATTAATCACCCAAGAATCTTCGAAGCATGGGGTGCATGTCCATAAGTTGTTCTTGAGCTATTTCCTCATATAACTTGTATACGATACCTACGGTAAGAAGTACTCCAGTACCTCCACCTAAAGCATTGGTAAGGTCCGCTCCGAAAGCCAGTAGTCCTACAAATGCTCCGCCCATAATTGTTATGGCAGGA
>MVQZ01000164.1 GCA_002067565.1 Methanobacterium sp. PtaU1.Bin242
GTTAAAGACTTAGAAAAACCTTTAGAAGAAAAAGAAACTGTAGTTGAAGAAGAAGCTGAACCAGAACCCATAGATCGCTCCAAACTTTTAGAAAAATATGGTATTAAGGAAATAGATGAAGATGATGTGGATGATATTTTAGATTCGTATAAAGGTGGCTCTATTGATGATGATGATGTGGAAAAAATAGAATTCACTCTTATGAACAAAATAAAGAAATCAATATTTGGCATACCCAAAATAAAGGGTGCAGAGGTAATGGTGTTTCTGGATAACAGTGTTGAACTTACGGGGAACATCAATGTCATGATTGAGTATGAGGCTAAAGGATTATTTTCAAGATTAATGGGAGAATCAAAGGATATTGATAACTTAAGAAGACAAATTATAAATATCGTACAAATAGAAATAAAAAAAAGTTTCAGAAAATATCCTGAGATCATCGATAACTTTGATGTTAATGTAGAGATTAGTTAGGAGGAATATTATGACAAGAGTTATAGCAGTTGCTTCCGGAAAAGGTGGTGTGGGAAAGACTACCATAACAGCCAATTTAGGAGTAGCTTTATCAACCTATGGAGAAGAAACTCTGGTCCTGGATGCTGATGTGGCCATGGCCAATCTGGAATTAATTCTGGGAATGGAAGGTAAATCAATAACCTTGCATGATGTACTATCAGGGGATGCAGCTATTCAAGACGCCATATACGAAGGTCCTGGGGGTGTAAAAGTTGTTCCTGCAGGTATATCACTGGAAGGTCTTCGGAAAATTAAATTAGATAGGTTAGAAAATGCATTGGAGACTCTGGTTCAGAATATCGACATCCTCTTAATAGATGCACCAGCAGGTCTGGAGAAGGATGCTTTAGCAGCTATAGCAGCCGCACAAGAGATGATTCTGGTTACAACTCCTGAAGTACCTTCTATCAGTGACGCGCTTAAAACCAAAATCGTGGCTAATAAGTTGGGTGTTGATATTATAGGTGTGGTAATTAATCGGGAGCTGCACGATAAAACATTCTTAACCATAAATGAGATTGAAACCATACTGGAAGTCCCAGTAATTGCTGTCATTCCTGATGATCCTGAAGTAAGTAGAGCAGCGGCATTTGGAGAGCCTTTGGTTGTTAAAAATCCCAAATCCCCCACCAGTAATGCTATTATGCAGTTGGGTGCAGATTTAATTGGAGAAGAGTATCAACCAATTGAACCAGACAAGAAGGGAGTTATTTCTAAACTGGTGGAAGGTTTATTAGGTCGCAGATAAAATAATATATTAGTGGAATCTAAATTCATATAGTGGAATCTAATCATACGGGGGAATAGGGGACTGTAAAGTTAATGGGTGTTGGAATATTTATCAAATTTCAAATTAGTTAATTGTAGTTCTTTCAGAAAAAAAGATATATAAAGTTAAAACATTCCGATAAAACTGCCCAACCCTCAAAACATCCCTTAAAAAAAGGAAAAAAAATGCCTAGGTTTATAGCTATAGCATCTGGAAAAGGTGGAGTAGGAAGAACATCCTTAACATTTAATTTAGGAGTAGCCATGTCCCTTTTTGGCGAAAAAGTGGTGATGTTGGATTTGGATTTAGTTATGGCAAATTTAGATGTCATAACCGGTCTACTGAATCCTGATGTGACATTGCATGATGTTTTAGTGCGGGATCAATCCATAGAAGACTGCGTATATGAAATAGAACACGATATACGGGTGATTCCAACCGGAATCCATTTTGAAACCCTTAAACATATAAATCCAAATTATATATCATGGAATAAGATAATTCAGGAAGCAGGTGAGTACGGGGATGTTTTCATCATGGACATTCCTGCAGGAATTAACTCTAATATTTTTGATGGTCTTCCTGAGGGTACAGAAGTGCTGATACTAACCAATTCCACCATGCCTTCTGTTGCTGATGCTCTTAAATTGCGGATATTATTTAATGAATTGGATATCAATGTCATTGGATTTGTTTTAAATATGTGGTATGATGATAAATTTTTACTCTCGCCCAATGAAATAGAGGCCATTCTGGAGGTTTCACTGATGAATATCATACCCTATGATCGGGAGATGGATCGTTCCCTGGCCATGGGCAGATCAGTGGTAGAAGTGAATCCTTCTTCACCAACCAGTAACGCCATAATGCAACTGGCAGCTGACCTTTTAGGTAAAAGATACGAGCCCATTGAGCCAGATAAACAGAGCATACTCAACCGACTTAAGAAATTCGTGGGATTACTCCCGGAATAAACATTAAGAAAGAATTTTTTCACTTATTTACAAAGAATTTTTTCTCACTTACTATCAATTTTTTTACTCATTATTCATCTACATGATTAAATAATAAATTGAATAGATGAAACAGGATTAATGATGTTTTATGGTGGATGATAGTACCTCTCTTGAAGTGGCGGCTCTGGGAACCTGTAATATTGATTTTATAATGAAAGTACCCCGTTTTTCAGTGGCTGATGATGAGGTTGATGTGGAAGAGATGGCCATTTCCCTGGGTGGATCTGCCTCTAACTTTGCAGTGGGACTTTCCAGAGTAGGAGTAAATGTGGGGATAATTGCTAGAGTAGGTAGTGATCAATACGGTGAATTCGCCACCCGAAAATTTAAAATGGAAGGTGTCAAGACCCAAAGACTTCTTAAGATTCAGGAATCAACAGGATTGGCATTCATCGCGGTGGACCAGAATGGGGAAAGATCAATTTATACTTCCATGGGTGCCAATGCCAAATTTAAACTGGAAAAAGAGGATATAAAATATATTAAAACATCAAAAATACTGCATATAACCGGCATGTACCATGAAGTGGTTGATGAAGCATCTAAATTCGCAAAACTGCTTTCAATCAACCCTGGAACTGCACTTTCCTCCTATGGAATTGAATCATTACATAATATTATTAAAAGAGCCCATATCATTTTCCTAAATAAAAAAGAAGTTTCTCTTTTAACCAGGGAAGATTATAATAAAGGTGCACAGACATTGGTGGATATGGGAGTTCCAAATGTTGTGGTTACCTGTGGTAGGAAAGGCGCCAATCTTTATACCCCAGATGGCATGATTCATTCCCCATCAGCTGAAGTTAAGTCATTAGACACCACTGGGGCAGGAGATGCTTTTGCAGCAGGATTTATAGCATCATTCATAAAAAATAAAGAAGCAGAAAAATGTCTTCAAATGGGAAATCTGTTAGCTTCAAGTTGTGTGAATAAATTGGGGTCTATTGACGTTCCAAGGACTGATAATTTAGGTTTTTAATTATGTTAATTTTAACCTTTATTTGGATTTTTAGCCAATGTTTGGAATCTTAGTATTTCCTTGTCAAGTTTTAAATTCCATAAAAACGGGAAACGTTTTCTTCTGAAACTCTTTTTATATCCGCATCTTCAAATCCAGCGAGCCTCATTTCATGGACTGTTTTAGGAACTGATAAAGGATCTGAGGGTGAGGAACTCATGTCACTGTCCAGGACAAACTTCTGGGTGCCATATTCCTCCAGAAGCCGGACAGCTTCCTGGGGTGTCATTTTTTGAGGTTGTACTGTAATACCCCGCATACCTTCAAATTCAACCAGCAAGTCTATGATAGAGTTATCCACATGGTCGATTTGTACCAGTGACGGATCTATATTTTCATCAATCATTGATAGAGTTATTTTGGTTATCTCCCTTTTATTACTGCGAGGGGTGTGTATAATGACTTTTTTCTTTATTTCCTGAGCAAGAACCAGTTGTTTTTTAAATACATCTCTTTCAGGGGAAGATGCAGTTTCCAATCCTATTTCTCCCAGGGCAACTACATTCTCATTTTCCAAAAGCGATGGCAGCTGGGTCAGCACCACCTCAAAATCAGGGGAAATACTACGAGGATGCAAACCCACGGCGTTATACAGTTTAAGACCATTTTTAGCAGCCCTTTTAACATCATTGTTCATAATACGGTGTATGTGATCTAATACTACTGCCGAGGTGCTCATTTTTAGCGGATCATGGGCACAGGATATGGCTGCTTTAATCCCAGCTACAGCCATCATTTTGAAATCTTCATATGGTCTAGTATCTGCATGTATATGTGCATCTATCATAATTTTATCACATTCCTCAATTTTTTCAATTTTTATTATGATTCTGGATATTAACTCCCTAAATATTAATTTTATCCAATATCATGATCATCATAATTTCTATCGTTACAAATGGGTTAGTGTTTACTATTATATTTATAACCTCCATCAAATAATTATAAATATGAGAAATTTAAGACAAGGTGATTTATAATGGATTCTGACCATATCTTAAAACTTTATGAAGAGGTTAAGGATGATTTGAAGTTTATTTCCTCTTCCAGTGTACGTGCCAAAATTATAATTAGTTTAAATACTGGAACTACTAAATTAAAGGATCTTAAAGAAGAGTTAAACAGGGATGCATCCACCATCCTGCATGCAATGAGACAGTTAGAGGATCAAAATCTAATCTTTAAAAGGGATAATGAGTATGTAATCTCCCAAAAAGGGGTCATTATTGGATTTAAACTAACCGATATGGTAAAAACTCTTCACACTGCAAAAATGAATGAAAATTTGTGGCTTAACCATCAGATAGATGATATACCGCCCCATTTGCTTTTGAGAATGGGAGATCTTAACCTTTCTAATCTTGTGCAGTCTGAACTAACCGATATTTTCAAACCTTTGGATAATTTCTCCCAAATTCTGATGGATTCTGATAGG
>MVQZ01000165.1 GCA_002067565.1 Methanobacterium sp. PtaU1.Bin242
GCTTCGTGTGCATTAGAGGTTTCGTGTAAAATCCTCCTACTTTTAACTTTAAGGATTTTACCACATACACATTTTTTCTGGGAAACTCCCTTTTTAGTGTATAGGGCACGTCCACAATTACATCTGAATACAAGATACATCCCAATCACTTTAATAAGTGGGTTTTATTTATTAATACTAATGTTTTTTGGTTAATTGGAGTTTGAAATAATAATTGACTAAAATGTTGCTGTTTTTTAATTTTTCAATTTAACTAAAATTTCTTTTTACGGCTCTCAAATGCTTTACTAGCTTGATATTATGACTGGTCTATTCATATATTTACATTTTATTGATGGGCAAGTGGGTTTTGTATCAGAATTATTTAATAATTTTTATGAATTCTTAATTTAAAAAAATTATTATTAAAAAAAATAAGTTGAATGAAGAAATTTTTTTTAGATAAAAAAAATATTTGATAAAGTTGTTATAATTAATAAATAAAGAAAATACCATCCTTAAATTCCTTAAAAGCCCATAATCTTGTTTATAAGTGGGAGTAAAACATTGGGTATGGCTATTAAGGTTCCTATGGTGGTACCGAGATTGGCTCCTACAACCACCAGGAGCACCCTGAAGAGTTTGTTTTTCCATAAATCCCGGAAACCTTCACATTTAGGGAGTTCTGCCAGGTCTTCTACAGATACTTTCCTCAGTTTTGCTTCCACGATACCAGCAAACCATCCTGATGCCAGTAGGGGGTGTATTACTGTTACGGGGGACACTATGAATGCGGTTATGGCGGAGTAAATCTTGGAGCCAGCTAAAAGAGAGCCAATAAATCCGAATCCTCCGGTGAGCAGCACAAATTCAAGAAGGCCGGTTTTGATGTTTATTCCGTTTATGAAAGCCATGACAAAAATTATAACAAAAATTGCGGGAATTGAGAATAATAAGACCTTTCCAAGGGATACACGTGATTTTTCAATCTTTAAAAGCTCTGTCATGGGGGGAATTTTTCCTGGGTTGTCCATATACTCTTTAATTCCTTTCTGATGTCCAGCACCCACCACAGCCACCACATTTTCATCTGGAATGTCAAGGAGCATACGGGCCATATAAGCATCTCTTTCGTTTACCAGTACATTATATGCTTTGGGAGACATCTCCTGGAAGTATTCCATAACTTCGGCTAAAGTATCGCCTTCTTTTATCTTTTCTATATCTTCTTTTGCTTCTTCATCATCACTAAAAAATGATCCTAAAAGTCCATATACAAATTTAAGTTTTTCCCATATGCTCATCTGGTTCAAGGCCCTTTTCAGGGTTATCTGTATATTGCGGTCTATCAATGCTACCTTGGCACCTACTTCTTCTGCTGCTTCAACAGCAGCAATCATCTCAGCACCGGGTTTTACTCCTACTTCATCACCGATCTTCTTCTGCATATAGGAAAGAAATCCGCTGACTAGAAATATGGTTAACTGGTCGCTTTTAATTATTTCTCTTATATTAAATTCTTTGTTCTCTTTTTCGCCACTTTCTTCGGCTTTGAGGTTGTTGTAACGGTTTAAATCCAGTTCAACAGCCACAACATCTGGTTTAGTTTCCAAAATAGCTTCTTTAACTTCCTCTATGCTTTTGTTGGAAACGTGTGCTGTGCCAATTATTTTAAGTGATTGTGTTTTTGGTGATTCTGGTTCCATATAAAATCATTTTAAAGCTTTTATAATTCCATCTTTATAGATGGGTACTGTGTTATATATATTTCTTTTCAGGGAATATTGGACATCTTTTCCCAGTCCCAAGGCTCCCAGTTTTACTGCAGATTGGGAGTTTTTAACGGCTTTATCCACCATATATTTGTCAGAAGATGCCATTAATGCTGCTTGAGCCATTTCATCCAATTCATGATCTTTAAGGTGAGATATTATTTCTCCAGCTCCCAGGAAATCTTCAATAACAAATTTTCCATTCACACCAGCCATAACTATTTCTATATGGTTACGGGCAAGTTCAACAGCCCTTTGAGCAACTGCACTTGCATTTAAAAATGAGCCGATGAGAACTTTTGCAGACATACTTTCCAGTATGCGGGTGCCGTTGGTGGTGGTAAGCACTAAAACATCCCCACCGAGTTCTTTTATATCCAATGGGGAATTACCAACATCAAAACCTTCTATCTTTGCCCCATCCCTCTCACCAGCCAATATAGCATTTAACTCTTTTGCAAGTTCTACAGCATCCTTAATGTCTTTTACTGGCCTGATTATGTTGAAACTTTGAAGAGCTGTTGTAATAGTGGCGCTGGCTCGCAGTGCATCAACCATTATAGATAGATCGTTAGAATATGATCTCTCTAGGGTAAGTGAAATTCTCATAAAAAGCACCTTAAAAAATAATTAATTAGAATTGTAAAAAAATCAAAAAATCCTGTGAAAACATTAGATAATCCTGAAATTCTGATATTAATGTGTTAAGTTTGTCCTTTAAGCTGTGTATATATTTATACTTTCTCAGCAAAAGCAAATCGTCTTCTTACAGAGGTTATTTTTACTTTTACCTCGTCACCCACTTGTGTGTCAGGCACAAAAACGACAAAACCTTCTATACGGGTTATGCCATCGCCTTCTTTACCTACATCTTCAATTTTAACTTCGTATTCTTCTCCTTCTTGAATAGGAGCTGTCTTTGGACCTTCATCTGTTCTAAACAATTCATTCACATCCTTAGACCAACTTAAAGCGGTCTTAGTAATATTTTTTTTGTTTAATTAATTATATAAATCTTTTGCAAGGAATCATATTCGAGCAGTTCTTAAATTAATTCACAACACTACACCAGTTCAACTGAAAATGTAATTTTGTGTTGTTATAAATTATATAATAAAATATATGAATAATGCAATAAAAGATAAATAAATCAGTTATGTGAATTACCCATTAATAATCAACCATTATTTTAATTAACAAAATCCATTTTTAATTAATTAGAATATAATTAATGTTATTATTAAATTAATAATATCGGCCATTTATAACATGAAAATCGTTACCACACCTATGTGTCAAGAAATTCTACACCTAGCTGGTGTTTCAAAGTTTCAACTTAGTAATAGTGGGTTTTATGGGAATGCAGATATTGTAATTCTTTTATCTGAAACAAAAACCCATAATAATTCTGGTATTAAGTTTATAAAGTTAAAGTTAAATACCTTTTCTCAAATAAATAAAAGTATAAACATGGTTTCCGATTTACTGGGCACAGAACCATTGAATGAGCCAGAAGATAGACAGGTCATCGCTAGCTTGGAGGAATTTTATCATGGTAGAGGCCCGGAAAATCGAAAAATAAAAGTTAAAGTTTATTCTAATTTTTTAGAAGAGATAGTTAAGGACATGGGGTTTACAGTGGTTGCTGGAAATAATTATGATTTCATGGTATACCCTGATTATATGAAGGAAAAATTGAAAGAGGAAATAGCATTCGCTGGTGAACGAGCCATTGAGCTTCCTTCCCATAAAAATACACCTTTAAATCCAATAAAAAGGGCGAAAATGAGATATCAAATTCTGGAGAATAGTTTATGTATGAAACACTGACCTACACTGGCGGAGTTCACAAACATGAAGAGATAACAGAGCTTATAGAAGATCTGGGCGGATTCGTACTTCAGGAAAACATCAGTCAGATGGATCTGGTTTTAACTTTGGCAGTTCCCATGGAGGATGTGAAAAAAGTAGAAGAGAAGGCCAGAGAACTTCTGGGAAAGATCAAAATAGCACCGATGGCAGGTACAGAAATAGCCATAGTCTCCCCCACCCTGGCCAGACAACACTTACCTCATTCTGCGTGTGATATATCAGAGTATCTGCGGCGTTACGGGGCTAAAGACAACATGATTGGGTTACAACGCGGAGCAGGGAAAGGAATATCCCGTATTTCTGAAGATGAGAAAAAACTCATTGAGGAACATGATCTGGCAATCTTTGCACTGGGAAGTTTCAAAGAATGTATTTTAAATAAAACTCACCTTTTCGAAGATATTGAAATCCCAGTGGTGGTGACCGGTGCACCAGAGATAGATTCGGATATACCTGGTGCAACAGCTTATGTTAGTGGTCTGGGAAGAATACCTCGCAGATTAAAAAGGGGAGAAAATATAAGGGCTTTAAAAAATTTAGTGGAAGTAACTGAAGGAATTCTGGACCAGAAAAGAGAGGAAATGGCTGATGACCCTCCCATTGTACCATCAATCCTGGTGAAAACAGAAATAGAACATCAACTTGAAGCTATAAAACAGGTTTATTCCCCCGCTCCGGTGGTAAGTCAGTTAGATGGGGTTAGGGTTAAACTAAAATACGATCAGTATCATGATGATGTGGCAGAAGTGGTGGTAGATGAGTATCGTCTAGGGGATATCTCAGAAATTCGTAAGTCTATGATGTATGAATATATTCTGGTTAAACTACTACCTGAGACTTCTATAATTTAAATTATCTTTTTTGTCATTGATTAGATTCATTTTTTTCTATTAAATCTTTAAATTCAATGTATTTACCTCCTCTTTAGGAAATAACCGATTTTTTTTGATGTTAATTATCAGTGACAATTACCTTTATATAACATTTTTGAATATATATTCATTCTATGCCAAGGCCTCGAAGATTTAGAAGAATATTAGAAGAGCCACAGATACGTTGTTTTAAGCCAGAAAAAGATAATTTGGACTCTGTAGAACCAATTAAAATCACAATAGACGAATTTGAAGCAATAAGACTCAGAGATTATCATGATATCCAGCAGAAAAGATCTGCGGAAATAATGGGGATATCACAACCAACCTTCCACAGAATCTTAACATCAGCACGTAAAAAGATATCTAAGGCCTTAATCGATGGGAACATGATAATTATAGTTGGAGAGGATTACATCACCGATAAAAAAAGGTATAGATGTAATATATGTGGCTTTGAATGGTTTAGCCCTGAAAAAGAATACGAAAAATGCCCTGATTGTCAATCTAAAGAAATTGCCCTGGTTTTAGAAGATGATGAAATTGCTAGAACTAAATCTTTAGTGGGTAGAAGGTCTTATGGTGGTCATGGATTAGGTTCAGGTCCACCAAAAGTTTGTAGGTGCCCAGAATGTGGTTATGAATCTCCTAAAATTAGAACGATACCATGTTCAAATAAAAAATGTCCAAAATGTGAAACTCCGCTTTGTGGAGCTGATTAAACATAAATGGTGATTGCAATGCATTTTATTGAGATAGAAAATGTAACTAAAACTTTCAACGAAGTAACCGTCTTAAAAAACTTGAATGTGAAGATTGAAGAGGGTTGTGTTTTAGGTATTTTAGGCAGGAGTGGTGCTGGTAAGTCTGTTTTTATTAATATGTTGCGTGGGATGAAGGATT
>MVQZ01000166.1 GCA_002067565.1 Methanobacterium sp. PtaU1.Bin242
TTTGTAGTGTTGATGTGGAATATGAGTCAGTTTTAATAGTCTTCAGTGAGCCTATACAGGCAGGGCCAGCATTTAATAATATTAAAATTGTAGGGCAGGACTATAACGGGTATAATAGTAGAAATATAAATATAAACAAGTCTATCAGCGGTTCTAGTCTTACTTTAACGCCAGATAGTTTCTGGGCTTCTGGAGATTATACAGTCACAGTACCGGTTAATTCAATCAAGAACATGGCTGGTAATGGATTAGCAATGGTGTTTACTTCGAATTTCAGGGCAGATACCACACCACCCACGTTAACGGCCACCCCTGCTGGTGGTACTTATACTGGTGGGCAAGTTGTGACTTTAACGGCAACGGATAATCTTGATCCCAACCCTTCTATCTATTATAGTACCTATGGTGGAATTCCAAATATGAGATATACTGGTCCGATAAGCATCAGCAACACAACAACCTTGAAATTCAGGGCTGATGATACAAGTGGTAATACTTCATTTAAGAAAGTAATTTACACAATTGCTACTGACACCACACCGCCAATGGTATCTGCCAGTCCTGCAGGAGGTACGTATAGCACTGCACAGACTGTGACTTTAACGGCAACAGATAATCTAGATCCCAATCCAGCAATCTATTACACCCTGAATGGCACCGCACCAACCACTTCCAGTTCTCGGTATACGGGTCCTATTAGTGTTGGTAGTTCATTATCATTGAGTTTTATGGCCGTGGATGCCTCTGGTAATAGTTGTCCTGTGCAAACGTTAATTTATACAATTCTTCCACCTTCTAGTTCTGCTGTTAGTGTATACAGCTTTGAAATACCGACTAGTACTTTAGTGACTATACAAGGTTCAAATGTTAAGATAGGTGTCTCAAGAATAATCAGAGTTGATACCCCTACAGGTTATTATTTGTTTACAAGTGGTAATATTGATGGAGTTACACCAGGATCAGCCATAGAACTATATTCTGGATATTATAATAGAATAAGTAATTTTTCCATTTCTTCTAGCTTTGATTACATCACCATATCTTATTATGGTGATTTGAACGAATCTGTAAATCAGGTGAGTGCAATTTATCGTCAAGGTGATTATCCTGAATATGAGGCTGTTGATATCGTCAAAAATGGTTTGAAGCAATTATCTATAAATTTCAGCATGACACTGCCCAGATATGATGATACAGAAATTAGATATTTATTATATGATCGGTATTATCATCAGGATACAGGTATATGGCCCCCGGAGGAGGGTTACCTCGATTGGAATTATCAACAACTATGCCACAATCACCCTATTCCCAGCATGAAGTTTGCAAATACTGGTGAAGATGTAATATACAACAGTAGTTTAGATATGATTACCAACAGTCCATCTTTAGAGTATATTAATTCTAAGATGACCTATAACAACACAACAATAAACAAACAAGAAACAATAACCTACAACAATGATCCTGAAGCTGGATTCGAGTGTATGCAGAGTTTTGCCATCACTAATACTAAAGTAACAGATAGTATGGTGCAATTCTGGCTTAATAAAAAATCAGAATATCCTGCGGGAGCTAAAAAGGCGGCTTATGGTACTTTCATGACAGCATTAACTACTTTGTGGCTTAGTGACAAGCTCGCCGATGAAATGGCTTCCTGTTTGGATGTTACATGGAATAGAAACACTCCAACAGTAGTTATGAGTGGTGTAAATAGTAATGGGGCTTATGTGCATTGTCAGGATCCTGCAATGGGTATGTGTGTGAGTGGTAGTGCAGACAATCTGAAGTTCTTTAAGTTTGTAAATTCAATGATGCTTTCTGAAGTTGAAAATGTAGTTCTTGGTTCAGCTGGTCTGCATGTTAACTCTACGGTTTCAACAATAATTTCAGGAATCTTAGAGGGCAAACCTTTCATAACATTATATGATAATGAAACTAACAGATTAATGTTAATGTTAGAAGATAATGAACAGTTTTTTATCATAATAGACTTGAACACGGGACTTGTATTGGATATAACAAATTTAAACAATTCGATTTATAAAGGAGCAGCCTCTTCAGAAAATTCATACTGCTATCATGACGAACGAACAGACAATCTTTGCAACAACACACAAAATTCTGTAAATACTTTAAAAGAAGATACTACTGATATACACACATGGGTTGGCACAGCTGGTGGTTTGCTTTTAGTTGCAGGATGCCTCATTTCAGGACCCGTAGGATGGGCTGTTTTAGGAGTAGGAATTTTATCATGTGCTTATGGGTCTGGCCTGTTTGATGATATATATGGGCCTAATCCTGGCTATACAAATGAGTGGAATTGGTTAGAGTTTGGCATATCACTATGTACTGCTGGACGGGGTGGAATGGTTAAATCAGCGGCGCAACCTATAATCACCAACGTTGGTAAAAATTCGGTTTTAGTATCAAAGACTCCAATAAAACAATCGTTAACCCCTGCTAAAATACAGTATATAGAAAAATTTGGAAACACTAACATAATGACCAGAAATCAATATGGTATAAAAAGCACATTCGGAGAAACTGACCAAGAAGCCATGAAAACCGTTTTAATAGAATATGGGAAAAACTTGGGAATTTCAAAGGTTTTAAATGGAGCAAACAACTGGGTAGAAACAAGTTAAAAAACTCATTTATTTTTTGCAAAAATTTAATCAGGAAGTGTTAAATTTGGATCAAGATACAATAACGGGTTTAGCAATAATGGGTGGTGGAGCCGTAGTAATTTTCATAGCTTTTCTGTTTGATAGGGTTTGGCATGACATGCAGGAGAAGTTAAGGAGTAAAGGTGTTAAATTTGATTATCAACTGGAATTAATATGTGGTATGCTCATGATGAGCCTACTTTTTGTAGTTTTTATTCCTATTATTGGGCTTTTAATGCATAATATTATTGGTCTTTGTGGTTTTGGGGTGGCTGTGATTTATCCTTTGGTTGTGATGTATTTGAGGCCTAGGGTTTTTGGTGAGAAGATGCAGATGATCACCACTGATTTGCGTATTTACCGTGTTTTTCTTGTTTTTTCTGTTGTTGCTGGTGGGTATTTCACTATTTTGAGTTTTTCTATGTTGAACTCCCATTTTCCATTGGGGCTTGTGATCACGTTCCTGATTCTGGGTTTGTTTGCTCAGGCCGTGCCATTATACTTTGACATATTTGATAGGATTTTACCAGTTGATCTGGGAATTAATAGGAAAATGCCAATGGATCCTAAAGATGCTCAAAAAGTAGTAGTTTTAGTG
>MVQZ01000167.1 GCA_002067565.1 Methanobacterium sp. PtaU1.Bin242
TATAATGGAAATGGAGAATAACCGGATTACAGGGTTTTATTAGATTACAAGTGCATATATAAAATAGATTTATAAGATAGGGGGCAATAGGATGGGCTTAATTTTAGAGGCAATAGAATGGCATTAACTAAACCCAAAACATTCAGGAAAAAGGAAATAATAGAAATAGCTAAGTACGCCTGTAAACATCTGGAGGAAGGTCAAAAAGACATATTTTTTGATCAGATCGAAATATTATTAGTTTCTAAGATTCCATTTGGTAAATTGAAACCTCTTGGTGAATATATTGGTAAAAGAGGATTGGATAATCCTGAAATATATTTTAATGTTTTGGATGAATTTTTCAGGAAAGAACTGGATTATGGCTATCGGGAAGGTTTATACAACACTGCAAGGATGCTAATGAGTGATGAAGAAGTTCAAAAGTCCCGTGTATGGGGCTGGCGCGCAGGTATTGTGGGATTAGCTTTTAACGAGATGAGCCATAATAATCCGGAGGAAGTGGTTAATAAGACCAGGGAATACATTATTTTAAGCTCCCACTGGTCGTCATCGGATACTTTTGCAGATAAAACCTTCAATCGCATGTTTGAAGAACGTTTTGAATATATACTGGGCATATTAAAGAAATGGGCCATGGATGAAAATGAGTGGATCCGAAATACCGCTGCTTTCGCAGTGCATGCCCCGGTAGAGAATAAAATTCTGGACCGGGAACAGTTCATAGATTCATTAGGAATATTGGATCTTGTAATGGAAGATCATGCGAAAAATGTGCAAAAAAAGGCAGTATGGACTCTTAAAGTGATTAGCAAGTATTATCCTGATGAAACTTATGACTTCATGATGAAATGGACGGATAAAGGAAATAAGAATACTAAATGGATTTTAAAAAATAGTATGAAATATATGGATGAGAAAAGGAGGAATGGTCTGCTGGAGAAGATAAATGAGGTTAGTTAAGAGTTTTATACGGTCTAAATTTAATTAACATAAAAAAAATGGATTTATGACTAGAAATTAAGCCAAGAAATAACTAAAGGATAAATTTTATATGGAATTTAAGGACCTAAAAGATGCATTGAAATACCCCTTTTCCAAGGTGAAGATGATCCTTTTACTGGGTTTGGTGCTACTTTTGGCGGATCTGGTAAATGAAGTACATGGTACCGATAAATTCTCAGTTGTTTTAAAATTAACACTGACCCTGGTTGCAGTGGTGATGTCGTTCCTGGAGGCAGGATATCTTTTTAAAGTTATTGAAGAGACCACCAGAGGATCAGATTCATTACCTGAATTCAATCAGTTTAAGAGCATATTCATACATGGAACTAAAGAAATCATAGTCACCATGATATATCTATCTTTACCCATTCTAGAACTGGGCTTAAGTGTTTATTACTTTTTATCTAGTGTAGAAACCCATAATCTAGTGGATTTGAATCTAGGATATGCTTTTTTAGTCATTGGATTCTCATCTATACTGATTATAGGCTTCCTACTGCAGGTTGTTATCCTGAACATGGCCCATAACCATGGAAGCATAAGATCAGCGTTTAATTGGGGAAAAATAGTAGAAAAAATGAGGAATATTGGCTATAAAAATCTCCTATTAACCTATTTACTGGCCTTTATCACCTTTGGTTCTTTGATAATATTTTTCTCCGATAACATAAAGAACATACCTTTCATTGGAATTTTGATTTTAATGCTATTTATAGAGCCTTATCTGCTTCTTTTCAATATTAGACTATTGGGGTTGATTGACAAATAGAATAAGGATATATATCGTTTGAAAGATATTACTGAGAACGTTTTGTTTATTTAATAGATCTAGGATTAAATAGATAGCGATTCATTTTCCTCTAGAATTGAACAGATCTCCTGATGCACTTCTTCAACTGTACCTTGGGTGTTGATAATGTGCCATTGATCTGTTGTAAGCTCCAGGGCCTTTTCCCTAACCTTAATAAGATCTTCCAAGTTTTCGAACATTTCCTGGTCTTCCCGGAAGGAAAGTCGTCTTAAAGATTCCTCAGGACTCACATCCAAAAAGAACATGTAATTTGAGGTGGGTAAAACCAGTGAAAAGAACCAGTAAAACATCTTGGCTATGGGCAGGGGTAAATAGGCTACACCAAAAAGATAACGTACAAAAATAATGGTATCTGCCTTTTTGTAGTACAATCGCACCGATCGAATAACATCAAATGCATAGAATAAAGATGCCTTAATTTTATTAAATTTTCCTCTTCCCAGGAGGGCTTTTTTTGCAGTTCGGCCGTAATAATTATCTATTTCTGGATGGGAGCGTAAGATGACGTTTTCATCTTGTTTTAAATATTTTTGCTGGATCATCTGGGCGTGAGTGTCTTTTCCCACCCCATCTAACCCGTCAATAACTATAAAACGCATTTTCTACAACCCAACTAACAATAAGTAAATGATCACTGCTGAAAAACAGGCGCTCAAGTTGTCCAGTCCTTTGGGGGTGATACCTTCAAAGACAGTGGCCACCATGGCTACTGCTACTATAACCCAGTAGTTAGATGGAATAGCATGATAATAACCTAAAACTATTCCTAAAGTCACAATTAGAACCAGGAACATGGAGAGAGAGCCTTCCAGACTTTTGGTGTCGCCAGTGATATTATATTTTCTCTTTCCGTATTTCTCACCAATCAGAGAGGCCATACCATCCCCATAGGACA
>MVQZ01000168.1 GCA_002067565.1 Methanobacterium sp. PtaU1.Bin242
AAGATTATATTAATGAATTAGAGAGGTTTAAATCTCTCGGGAAACATACTCGTTTAGGCAAAACCTTAAAAACAACTGGATTAAAGAAAGATGGGACCGAATTTCCTTTCGAGATGTCATTATCAGCCTGGAAATCTGGGGGGAAAAATTTCTTCACCACTATAATCCGGGATATCACCAAAAATAAACAGATTGAAAAAGCATTAAGAGAAAGTGAAGAAAAATACAGGACACTATTTGAAGCAGATCCTGATTATACCATACTGGTAGGTTTAGATGGGGTATTATTAGATGTTAATCCAGCAGCAGAAAGAATGATAGGTCGATCTAAAGAGGAATTGATCGGAAAACATTTTCTAAAACTGGATATCTTTCCAAAAGATGATTTAAAACTGCTTAAGGAAAATTTTTCTAAATTAAAAGAACATGGTGATACTAACACCTATGAAATGAGAATCATTGATAAAAACGGGCTAATTCGATGGATCCAGAATGCTTCAACTATAATTAAGAAAGGAAATATGGGTTATGTGTTAGAAATAGGAAGCGATATTACTGAACGTAAATATGCCGAAGAGGAAATTAAATCTTCTCTTAAAGATAAAGAAGTTCTTCTAAAGGAGATTCATCATAGGGTTAAAAATAATTTACAGATCATATCCAGTTTACTGGACCTACAGAGTACATATGTTAAAGACGATTCAACGGCGGTTAATGTTTTACGTGAGAGTCAAAATCGTGTTCTTTCTATGGCATTGATTCATGAGATGCTTTACCAATCCAAGGATATTAGTAGTATAGACTTCTCAGATTACATCAGAAACCTGATTTATAGTTTATTCACCAGCTACGGTGTAAAAACCAATATAAAACCCATGATTTCAGTTGAAGAAACCTTTCTAAATATTGAAACATCCATTCCCCTGAGCCTTTTAATCAGCGAGCTGGTTTCAAACAGCCTGAAATACGCATTCCCCCAGCGAAAAAATGGTGAAATATCCATATCTCTCCACTCCCAAAACAACCATTATAAACTAATAATCAGCGATAATGGCGTGGGATTACCCCCCGAAATTGACTTTAAAAATGTAAAATCCTCACTGGGACTCAGACTGGTCAATTCTCTGGTAAATCAACTTGATGGCACTATAGAACTTGACAGAAACCACCCCGGAACAAAATTCATCATCAATTTCAAAGAACTAAAGTATGAAAAAAGAGTATAACTATCTTTTATTATAAGAATTTAATCCGTTATTTTCAAATTACACCAATTAAAACCACTGGTGGACAGGATTATCAATATGTATGGAAAAAATGTGGATAAAGCTATTAAATCATTAAAGAATAAACATAGATTGGTAAGAATTTATCGATATAAAAATTATGCATTGAATAAATTAGGAAGAAAAGTGGCGCTAAAACTCAAAAAAGATTTCCAAGATAAAAGATACAAAGATCTAATTAAAATTTTAATGTAATAGAAGCCTTTAATGTATTTTTCTGAAATATTCAATAAAATATTCCATTTAGAATCCTTAAAAATATGAAGGCCAGATCCCCAATAAAAAGGGATATTAAAAGACCTATAAGTATGGAAGGAGCAAATGGAACGCCTTTTTTTATCCGGAAACTATCTCCTATCTTACCCTCCTTTTTAAGTTTCCTAAGAAGTGCTATGTCCTCTTTTTCAAGGCCTTTAGCCAGACTACTGATCAATAATTTTCCTTTAGGCATGCTAAACCCGGAAATATTCCCGGTTAAAACGGCCTCTTTTAATTTCTGGAAAAATCCCTTATCATCCAAGATAACTTTACCATCCAATTCATAAAGACCATAGGCTGGTATCATACCCTCCTCCAGATCATCTAATTTATAATCATCCTGAAGAGCTTCACTACTAACCCTGGTCAGTAGTATTCTCATGATCTCAACGAAGGTAATGATGATGAAAACTATAATTATTCCTGTAATGGTTATTTGAATATTTTGAAAGAGAGCAAATAACGTTACTGCGGCCACCAGAACCGCCTTGATCTTATCTGGTAATTTGGAAATAACAAAAGAAAGTATAAAGACTAAAATTAAAGAGACTATAATTATAAATTGAGAAGGCAGATAAGGAATTACAAGAAGGGTTAAAGTACCAGCTGAAGTAACAACCAGAGACATCACAATATTCTTACGATAGTCCCTTACCGGGAAAAATAATTCACTTAATAAATGCCGTTTATTTTTAAAAGCTACATAGAGCACATATATCAAAAGGAAAGGAAGCATTGAAAGTATACTGTTAATTATAAGGGTGAAGGGAAATGGATAACTGGCATAAATAGGAAATTGCACACCTAAAACTGTGAAACTAACTAATACAGGATAGAATGGAATCAGAGCAGCCAGTGCAGTGAAAAGTTTAACATCACCCCCAGCCCAGGCACCCATCTTCCAGAACAGGTAACCCAAAGCAAAGATAACTGCGGTGACTATAACTGCACCAATAAAATACCAGATATTTCCAATAGTATAAGCGTATATGCCGTTTAAAAGAATTCCAAGTCCAATTAAAGGAAATGTAAGTTTATTAGGAATTATTCCCCTTTTAATATCAGAGTAACTCCCATAAAAACAGGCCAAAATAGAAATAATCGTTGCAATTAATGGAATAGATACAATCATGAACATCAACCATCCCCTATCATCTAATCTTTAATAAATGTATATAAAATCCTTTTTAAATTAATGATATATAACAATTTTTAATTTAAAATAATAATCCACTGGATTTAGGGGATATAGATAATATGATAAAATTATTATTAAAAGATTTTCTAGATAATTTTTAAATATCTTTTTCCTTTTTATTTTCGATAGCTGCCTTTATAAAGGATACAAAAATGGGATGAGCACGATTAGGCCTTGATTTGAATTCAGGATGGAATTGACATCCCAAAAACCATGGATGACCCTCTAACTCAACTATCTCCACCAGAAAATCATCTGGAGAAATTCCTGAAATCACCAATCCCTTATCTGTAAGTATTTCCCGATAATCATTGTTGAATTCAAATCTATGTCTGTGACGCTCATCTATAATATCCTTTTTATATGCCTGACGAGCCATGGTACCCTCTTTAAGTTTGCAGGGATAAGAACCCAGTCTCATGGTACCCCCCATGTTTTTAATCTTTTTTTGCTCAAGCATTATATCTATAACCGGATGTTTGGCATTAACATCAAATTCCGTGCTGTTTGAACCTTCAAATCCGTGTAAACGGGCAAATTCAATCACCATACACTGCATTCCCAGACATATCCCAAAAAGTGGTATATTGTTCTCAATGGAATATCTAACTGCATCCAGCTTTCCGGAAATTCCCCTTTCACCAAATCCTCCTGGTATTAACAGGGCATCGAAATGGCGTATTTTTTCCATGTTTATGGTGTCTTCGGCACGTATCCATTCAATGTCTACTTTAGAGCCCAGTTCTGCGGCTGCATGTTTTAAGGCTTCCCTTATGCTTATATATGCATCTTCCAGTTCCACGTATTTACCAATAATACCCACTGAGACTCTGGAATCATACATCTTAAGAGATTCAACAATCCGGCTCCAATCGTAGAGATCAGGTTTATGTGCCTCCATTTTAAGACGATCCAGAACATACTCACCCATATCTTCCCGGTTCAGGATCAGGGGAACTTCATAAATAGAATGAACATCCGGAGCGTTTATAACTGCGTTTTTCT
>MVQZ01000169.1 GCA_002067565.1 Methanobacterium sp. PtaU1.Bin242
ACTGGTAAGTCTATTTAAGCTTATGAAAAATTTATCGAAGTTGTAAGGAAAAATAAATTACCAAATAAGGATAATCAAGTTTTAAGGACTAATGAATATCTAAATTGGGTTAGGAAAAAGGGTGAAACTGTTACATTTTCGCCACGAAAGAATCCACAATATTGGCAATGGATCACAAGATCTAAGTACTTTTTAGAGGAAGATGGGAGTGAAAGAAAGGTTTTAGAACCAGGAAATTCCAGGGATCCTGGCAGCTGGTGGACTTGTCATAAAGATACCCTTGCAGGCGATTTGATATTGTTATATCGTGCTGGAAAGAAGAAAGGAGTTACTTATCAGGATATTAAATATCTTATAATGGCAAGAAGCGATGCATATCCTTTAGAAATATTGGAAGTGGGTAGTAACAGTTGGAAATATGGATGTGATTACATATCTCTCTTTAAATTTGAGAATTCTCTCAAATTGGATGAAATGCAAGATGACCCTTATTTGGAGGGTTGGAATGCTTTAAACGCAATATTTCGTATGCAAGTTTATTCAACTAAGGAAAAATATTGGAAACGTTTAAATGAACTACTTTCAGCTTTAAATCCGGATTATAAAAAATTCTTAGGTAAATTTGACCGTAAAAAGATTATTGCTAAAATAAAGACGGAAATGGAATTTGAAACAGAATTAATAAAAAATATTCATGTTATGGAAAAATTCGGTTTTAAATTAGAAGTTATAGGTCGACAGGTGCACATTGGTTCTGGAGGATTTATAGATGTGCTATGTAAGGATAAAAATAACGGAGAATATGTAATAATAGAATTGAAGATTGATAAAGCCAATAGAAACGTATTTGGGCAAATATCAGAATATATCGGTTGGGTAATGGAACATAAAGCAGAAGACAAACATGTTAAAGGTATTCTGATTAGTAGAGGTCTCGATAATAAACTTGCAGCTGCCCTGAAAACAAATCCAAATATAGAAACTGTTGAATTGAAAGAGGTTTTATCAGAGTTAGGAATGAAACTTAAATAAAAAAGTGGAAAATTAAATGGAGATCATTTAACCACCATCAAAGTATCCCCAGCATTCACTGTTTCTCCTTCTTCTATGAATATCTTATCTACAGTTCCTGATTGGGGTGCGTGAATGTCGTTTTCCATTTTCATGGCTTCCAGAACTGCCAGAACATCTCCCTCATTTACCTGATCTCCCTCATTTACCTTCAGTTTAAGGATCATGCCCTGCATGTTTGAGGTGACACCTCCTTCTACTGGTCCGTTGGGAGTTTTATCCCCAGCAGGTTCGATTTCCATGTATCCTACAGGAGTTATCTTTACATCAAACACTTCGCCATCCACATCCACTGTGTACTCGGTTGGTAATCCGGTGGGTTCTTCGATTTGAGTATTTTCTTCTGGTGGTTTTAAGGGTTCTTCTACCACTTCTCCACGCAAGAATTTAGGGGCAACAGCAGGATAGAGGGCATATGTCAGCACATCTTCTTCTTTTTTGATGATGTCCATTTCTTCACCTTCTTTGCGGAACTTCTCCAGTTCGGGCTTCAGCAGATCAGCAGGTCTGACAGTAATGGTTTCATCATCCCCTATAATTTTATGGGCAACTTCCTGATTTATAGGGGCAGGAGGTCTTCCGTAAAATCCTTTAATATAATCTTTAACTTCTTTAGAAACATTTTTATATCTCTCTTCACCAAGAACATTCATCACAGCCTGTATTCCAACGATCTGACTTGTAGGAGTTACCAGTGGGGGGTATCCAAGGTCTTTCCGGACTTTAGGCACCTCTTCCAACACATCTTCATATCTATCAAGAGCATTTTGATTTTTAAGTTGCGATACGAAATTTGATAACATTCCACCAGGGATCTGGTATATTAAAACATCTGTATCCACCTTTTCTGCAATTGGGTCTATGATACTGCTGTATTTTTTCCTTATCTCCTCAAAATACTTTTTAATATGGTTTAAAAGTTTCAGATCTAAACCTGTGTCGTAGGGGGTGCCTTTCAAGGCAGCTACAATACTTTCAGTAGGGGGTTGGGATGCTCCCCAGGCCAGTGGAGATATGGCGGTGTCCAGAAGGTCTACTCCTGCTTCACAGGCTACATAATAACTTATGGGGCTCATACCACTGGTACAATGACAATGTAGATTTATCAGTAGATCAGTCTTCTCTTTTAAAGTTTTTATAAGTTCATAAGTGTCTTGTGGAGAAATAAGCCCAGCCATATCTTTAATAGTTATAGAATCGCACCCTAAATTTTCTAATTCATGGGCAAAGTCCACATACTTTTCTATGGTGTGATAAGGGCTTACAGTGTAACTTATGGTTGCCTGTACATGGGCACCCTGTTCTTTTGCAACTTTAATAGCCATTTCCATGTTTCTAATGTCGTTCAGGGCGTCAAATATCCGGAAAACATCAACCCCATTTTCATAGGATTTTTCCACAAATTTTCGTACAATATCATCGGGATAATGTTTGTATCCCACCAGATTCTGACCACGAAGAAGCATCTGTAAAGGGGTCTTCTTTATAACGTCCTTTAGTTGCACCAGACGTTCCCAGGGATCTTCATTGAGATAGCGGATACATGAGTCAAAGGTAGCACCCCCCCAGACTTCCAGGGAGAAAAATCCAACCTTATCCATTTCCTCGGCAATGGGTAACATATCTCTGGTTCGCATTCTGGTTGCCAGGAGTGATTGGTGTGCATCTCGAAAAGCTGTTTCAATGATCTTTACTTTTTTCATAGTAGACCCTCATTATAATCTTTCAATATCTCTATATAGATAGTCATAAGTTGCATATATATTATATCCAGTCCGCAATAAAAGAGATGGAACCGCGCTATAAGGGAAGACTCCTTAAATAAAAAATTCAAAAAACCCGTTATAACCCTCTAATTTTATTTTTTCTATATTAAAAATCTCCTATTTTACAGATTATGTAATCCTGATTTTCATATACCACCTTTATAAAACTGGGAAGAATTTCAGTGATGTTGGAGGAGATATCTTTACTCGAGTAGACCAGGGGATAAAATTCAGAGTCAGACTTTTGGAGAAAGAGAGTTTCATTGGTGAAGTGTAGGGTTAGCCTTTTATCAAGCACAATGTAACCAATTCCGCCTTGTTTAAATGCAGATTCCGGGATATTTTTGTTGAAATCTTCAAAACCATAATGAAGAGGCATACCGGTAGTTGTGGCCAGGAAAGTGCCGGTGAAAAGATTGTTGGTTAATATGGATTTACTTTTATCACCCTTTTCATTGAACCACCGTGCAAGATCAACCTCTGAAGGAGAAGGAGGAGCGATCTGAATGGTTCCATACTGGTTTTTAACCTCAAAAGTTGCTATCTTCGGGTTTTCAACAGTTAAAATCCCACTGAAAGTGGCCAGTATGAATACGGATAATAAAAATGTAATTCTAAATTTATGGGATGAAAACCTTTTATAATCCTTTAATTTCTGATAAATTTGACTTACACCAAATCCGCCTATTATGGATAATGGTATTAATAGATAAATTAACACCCGGTAGGATATGACATTTATACCAAACCAGTAAGCATTGCTTAATAAAAACATTATTATAATCCAAGTAATGATTAATAAATCTTCTTTTTGTCTTTTTTTAAAGGCAGCAACAGTTCCGGCCAGGGCAAATATTAAAACCAGATATCCCAGATATCCCAGATAACCTAATATGCTGAGGGGTCGGTTGGAGGAGATAGATGTCATCAATCCGGTTGCAGCGGAAATACCCTGATTTAGCACATTATAAATAATATCTGGCCACCATAACAAGAGAGCTATAATTCCGATGATCATCAACGATCCCAGTAGAAGAAGGAAAGCACCGTAATTAATAAAAACAGGGGCATCACGATAGTAAATCAGTTCAACCATGGTAAATGAAGTTATTACCATAAATAAACTTAAAGCAGCTGCTTGGTGGGTTAAAAGGATGCTTATAAATATTAATCCAGATATAAAAGCATATTTAAGTTTATTATCCTTCAAAGAGCGATAGTAAAAATAAACAGATAAGGGAAGGAATATCAGAGCCAGATTTTCAGGTATGGGTAGTATTATACGACTTAATAGAAAACTGGATAATATTAAAAAGCCAGTGGAAATTCCGGCAACTGTTCCGTAGAGTTTTCGGGCCACATAAGTAACAGATAGAACTATTAACATGGCCAGGAATGGTTGCAAAGCCCGGGCAACCTGGAATAAATCCACCTTAGTAAGCAGACCTAATGAAGCTATCAAAAAATGGAAAAGAGGAGGATATCCAATCTTCTGGCCGAAAGGTGCGTTTAAGAGGGGGTCGGTTAATGTGAATCCATATTTAGTATAGATCATCGCATATTGGATGTGATAGATAATGTCCCAGCTTAAAGGCCACTGATATTTTAATGTGGGAATCAAGGCTATTATAAAAGCGGTTAAAGCTGGTATGATCCAAATTAGCTTCATAAGCTGATTTTTGTTTATATTCATTCTATCACAGTTTAACTATTCAATATGTGGATTTTTAAAGTAGATTGGTCTTATATCCTTTAGAATTTCTGATTTATCCTTTCGTTTTTATTTTATTTCAAGTTTTAGCTGGAATTAGTTTACTCCAGATATGAAATCAAAATGTTTATATAGTTAGAAGTACAACCCTATTTATCGGAAGAAGGAAACATACTTCCGGTAAACATTTGACTTACATAAAACCTATCTAAAAATTTAAAAAAATTGTAAGAGAGTTCAAAATGGTAAGAAAAATAGCAATTTATGGTAAAGGTGGAATCGGAAAATCCACCACAACTCAAAACACAGCATCAGCCATGGCACACTTCCATGATAAAAAAGTGATGATACATGGATGTGACCCCAAGGCAGACAGTACCAGAATGATCCTTGGGGGAAAAATGCAAAGAACCATGATGGATACCCTAAGAGAAGAGGGAGAAGAAGCCTGTATGGACCTGGATAAAATTATGTCCACTGGTTTTGGTGGAATTAAATGCGTAGAATCAGGAGGACCCGAACCAGGTGTTGGATGTGCCGGTAGAGGAGTTATAACTGCTATAACCATTATGGAACAACAAAATGTATACGAAAACAACCTTGATTTTGTATTCTTCGATGTTCTTGGTGATGTTGTATCGAATCCTCGTGATCATGCCCCCGATGACGACCTGCTTTTCGCCGGAGCTTTGAGCGAGTTGAGCCGTGTTGATGCTCGAATAGTCCGCGATCTCTTCGGCATGATGACTCAGCGGGTTGCTCGTCACGTAGAAGCCGAGAACCTGCTTCTCGAACGCGAGCATCTGTGGCTCGGGCCACGGCGCCACATCGGGCAGACGCTTGTGGTCTTCGGCGTAGTCGATCTGGCCGCTCATCTGGCCGAAAAAGTTCATCTGGCCTTTGATCTTGTCGCTCTGGAGGCTGGCGCCCGTTTCCATGGCCTTTTCCAGTCCGACCATCATCTGGTGCCGGTTTCCGCCGAGCCGGTCGAAGGCGCCGGCTTTGATAAGCGCTTCAAGCACCTGTTTGTTGACCGCCCGCAGATCGACGGTCTCGCAGAAATGAAACAGACTCTTGAACCGGCCGATCTTCTTGCGGGCCTCGATGATCTGCTGGACCGCCCTTTCACCGA
>MVQZ01000170.1 GCA_002067565.1 Methanobacterium sp. PtaU1.Bin242
AACTTGCTTTAAAATAGACTCAATAGTCTGGAAATGATTCTATCAGCTCCTTCAATTCTTCAATAGTCTGTGCTTTAAAATAGACTCAATAGTGAATCACCTTTTCTTTTACAATTTAAATCATTCATCTCCTCATGGATTTGGGTCTAAAATGGCCTAATATTGGCATATAAATTTAAGAATTAATTACTAACTATATAATAACGGATACTGCGTTAAACAGGTTTTAATAAAACAATGAGGAGTTTTTCATGGTTTACAATAGGATAGGAATGTTTTTCAAACTATTTCGAAGTATGGATGAAAAAATGAGTGAAGTATTAAGAATTAAAAATAATAGAGTCATTTTTTCAGTAGCCATAGTAATGTTAATCATGGTTTTATCCGGAGCAACGGTCCTCGCTGAATCTCCCCCACCTGATGGTGGCGGTGGCGATATGGGCGCATCTCAGGGTAATGCTACAAATATTGTAACCAACGGAGCATTTGTAGTTGATGGTACAACCATAACCAGTAATTCAACTAATGATAATATTTGGGATAATTTGGTTAAAGCATTTCTGGGAATATTTAAAATAGAAATGGAATCTTTTAATGTAAGTGAAACCGGGAAAACGTATACCAGCACGGAAGCCGACCAATCAGCTATTGTGGTAAATGGAAGCGGATCACTCAGCATAGACCAGGCAACTGTAAAGAAAATCGGTGGTGCGGTTTCCAGTGAAGAAAACAGTAATTTTTATGGGCTGAACGCAGCTTTACTCGCGAAAAATAGCAGCAGATTAAAATTAACCAATACAAAAATAAACACAACCGTAAATGGGGCTAATGCAATATTTGCAACTGGAAACAATTCTAGAGTAACCGCAGAAAACGTGGAGATATTTACCACAGCAGACTCCTCCCGAGGATTGGATGCAACCTACGGTGGGACGATATTAGCAACCAGCATCAAAATAACAACCAACGGAGCACACTGCGCGGCACTGGCAACGGACCGTGGAGGGGGAATTGTAACTGTAATTAAGGGGGTATTTCAAACAGCAGGAGAAGGATCTCCGGGAATCTATTCAACTGGAACAATAACCGCCAACGACACAACATCCACTGCAACTGGAAGTGAAGCTGCAACTATCGAAGGTAAAAATAGCATAACCCTCACCAACTCCCATATAACTGGATACAAGAAATATGGGGTGATGATTTACCAGAGTACATCAGGAGATGCAGCAGAAGGTGCAGGGATCTTTAACATGACCGGCGGATCAATAACCGCTAAAACTGGACCCATATTCTACTCAACCAACACCGTAGCAATTTTCAACCTGGAAAATGTGAAACTCACAGGAACCGGTACTATTCTAAAAGCAAGTGCAGATAACTGGGGAAACAGCGGATCCAACGGGGCGAATGTAACACTGAACACTAAAAACCAGGTATTAGAGGGTACAATAGAAGCAGACAGCATCAGCTCCTTAATATTAAACATACTAAATAAAAGCAAACTCACTGCAACAATAAACTCCAATAACACGGCAAAATCAGTTATATTAAAGCTTTCTTCAGATTCAACATGGACAGTTACCGGAAACTCCTACATAACAGGATTAACAGATGAAGACAGTAGTTTATCTAATATAAATGACAATGGATTTACAATATACTATGATAAAACAAACTCAGCAAACAGCTGGCTTAACGGGAAAACAATAACACTAAAAGGCGGTGGGAAGTTAACACCGATTTAACACCCTTAATTAACGATGTTTATGTTTATCATCCCCCAATTTTTATTTTATATGAATTCAGTCGATTAATTCTAAATAATTAATTTTTATAAGTTATTTATATATAGATAAAATTCATCTTTGCTTGTTTGTTATTATTTTGATTAAATTCATATTAAGTAAACCACTTAATTAGTTATAAGTTATCTATTAAATCTTTCAATTGTCTAAATAATTATTTATTATTAGAACAAAGATAAATCAGGGGAACTCTGTAAAAAAAGATATTTTAATCTAGGTTACGGAAGGTTATAATAATAAGTTGAGTGATCAAAAATGAAATTTCCCACTACCAGAATGCGCAGATTAAGAAAGAGCTTCCAGGTAAGGAAGATCCTCCAGGAAACCAAACTTAACCCTGAAGATCTAATCTACCCATTATATATTAAAGAGGAGTTAAAAGACAGACAAAAAGAGCACATTGATACTATGCCCGGCCAGTATAGATATTCTTTAGAGGGGGCAGTTGGAGAAGCAAAAAGATTGGAAGAGGCAGGATTATCATCGGTAATCCTCTTTGGAATGCCGGAGCATAAAGATGAGACCGGATCATCAGCATATGATAACGAGGGAATTGTACAGAATACCATACGCAGATTAAAAGATGAAACTGAACTGGTGGTGGTAACTGACGTCTGCATGTGTCAGTATACCTCTCATGGGCACTGTGGGATAATTAAAGATGATATAATTCTCAATGATGAATCCCTGAATTACCTCTCCAAAATTGCATTAAGCCATGCCGAGGCAGGTGCGGATATTGTGGCCCCTTCAGATATGATGGATGGTAGAGTGGATGCCATAAGAAAAACACTTGATGAAAACGGATTTTTTAACACACTGATAATGTCTTACGCTGCCAAATATGCTTCATCATTTTATGCGCCCTTTCGAGATGCGGTTTGTTCAGCACCGTCATTTGGTGATCGTAAAACACACCAGATGAGTCCCTATAATATTAATGAAGCTATTAGGGAAGTTGATCTTGATATTAAAGAGGGGGCTGATATAATAATGGTAAAACCAGCTTTACCCTATTTGGATATAATTAAAGAGGTGAAAAGGGAGTTTAAAATTCCTACTGCAGCGTATCAGGTAAGTGGAGAATATTCCATGTTAATGGCGGGGATTGAGGCCGGATATCTCACTGATGAATCTATCTACGAATCATTAATTTCCATTAAACGAGCAGGAGCCGATTTAATAATCACTTATTTCGCCCCGAAGATCTTAAAAGAAGACGTAGAATATAAATGCTAATTTAGAGGAGTTAGTTAAAGTGGACCCGGATTTAATAGCTAAAATAGCCCAGATTGCGTCTGTTTTGGAAGTAAGTGGATATCCTAAACCAGGAAATGTTCATCGTACCCAGGACTTTGAAGATATGATGTTTGAAGATTTCCTGATCAGTGGAATTGTCATTGGAAACACCATGAGGAAAGCCGCAGAACAGGGATCAAAATGTAAAAACATAAATGAACTGTGCAATATTAACCTGGGAAGATTAATAAAGGAAGCTGTAGAAGAAACAAACAAATGGGTGATGAATAACACCAATCTAGGTATTATAATGCTTCTATGTCCAATATCTGCATCTGCCGGATACAGTATGAATTTCCCGGATTTGAGGGATAACATTCATGAAATAATAAGGGCCACTACACCGGATGATGCAGTTAAACTGTATGATGCTATAAATCTGGCCGATGCAGGGGGAATGGGGGAAAGAGAAGATTTAGACGTGGGAAATGAGAAAGCCAAAGAAGAACTACTGGAAAATGATATTAATATATTTCAGGTCCTGGAAATATCCTCTTCCTGGGATGCTCTGGCCTATGAACTCACCCATAGAATGCCAGTGACCTTTGAGGTAGGTTATCCTACCTATAAAAAGTTGAAAAAGTCTCATGGGACCAATAAAGCTACAGTACAAACATTTTTAACCATTTTATCTATGAAAAGAGATACACTTATATCCCGAAAATATAATAACACCATTTCCCAGAGAGTAAAAGCAGATGCTAAAATTATATTAGATAAAGGAGGGATATTAACAGAAGAAGGTCAGTCTCTCCTTTTGAAATTCGACCAGGATTTAATGAACAAGAAATATAACCCCGGCACCACCGCCGATCTAACCGCTTCATCACTGATGTTAGCTCTGCTAGAAGAGCATTGGAATGATTAGCCAAGATTTAGGCAGGGAATAATAGTTATGTTATTAAATTATTCAATAGGCAAATTTAGAATATTTAAATAGTAAATAATCATTGGAACGTAATTTGAGGGTCATTTTATGCTGCAGAAGGTCATAGATGAATTACATATATATGAAAAGAAATTTCTCAAGGTTTTAGAGGCTAAGGGAGGGGAAGCTACCCCGGAAGAAATTTCAAAGTCCCAGAACATGGATATTAAGGCTGTTATGAGCGCGGCAAGTTCTTTGGAATCAAAAGATATTATTGAGGTTCATAAAGAAGTAAAAGAAGTCGTAAGCCTGAGTGATACAGGTAAAAAATATGCAGAGTATGGTTTACCTGAGAGAAAAATATTAGAAGCTTTAGATGAAGAGGAATCTATTCCTATTAAGGATATTGCTGATAAAACAGGTTTAGATCCTTCAGAAGTCAACATTGCTATAGGATGGTTGTTTAAAAAAAGATGGGCTAAAATGGATAATGGTGTTATAAAAATAACCATGGAAGGAGAGGCTGCTTTAGATGAGGAGGCTGATGATGAGCTGCTCTTGGATAAAATCTTTAAAACCCAGCAACTGCTGATGGACCCGTCAAAAGTTATTAGGGAGGGATTTAATCTCCTTAAAAAGCGGAAAAACATAATAAAAGTCAAAAAACAGCATAAATTCAGCTTTAAAATCACAGAAAAGGGTAATAAAATCTTAAAGATGGGTGTGGACATTAAAGATGAGGCCACCCAGCTCACCCATCAGCAACTAAAGACCGGATCCTGGGAGAAACTCCATTACCGGCCCTATGATATCCAGGCTGAATATCCTTACGTCTATCCTGGTAAGATCCATCCATTACAGAGAACCATTGAGGAAATAAGGAATATATTCATAAAACTGGGATTCACGGAATCTAAGGGAACCGTTCTGGAATCTGCATTCTGGAATTTCGATTGCCTGTTCCAGCCCCAGGATCATGCCGCCCGGGAAATGCAGGATACATTTTACATTAAAGAACCCCAAATGACCAAATTACCTGGTGAAGAGCTGGTTGATAGGGTCTCC
>MVQZ01000171.1 GCA_002067565.1 Methanobacterium sp. PtaU1.Bin242
CTGAGCTGGCAGCGGTGAATCCGAACTTTTGGTATGCTTCATCAATATAATCGAGGTCTGCTTCAGGTATAATGATTTCGGCTCCAAAGGTGGAGGCTGCTTTCACTATTTCGTCTTGAATACCACTGTATTCTGTTCCGCATGATATCTGGGCTATTTTAACCATTTTTATCCTCCAGACTGTCTAAAAATTCGTTGATTTTATTGACCAGTTCCATGGTTTCCTCTCTGCTGGTGGGATATTTAACTTCCAGGACGGGGATATTTTTTTTGCGAATGTTGAACATACACAGTTCATTGGTTCTGGCACATCCCACACAACCAAAACCAAATGGTGCGTCTTCCATTATAATCGCTGCATCTGCTTCATCAATTAAAGGACCGAAAATTGCCATTCGACCCCTAACACCAGATGGTACTTCAATTGCTGCGTATTTTAAACCTTCTATTGGTTCTTTTTCTGTGATATTTAGTGGTGGTGAATCTATTTCTGGGGAGTTCACCTTTTTTCTTATTTCCCTCTGAATTACCAGTGGTTCATGTCCCTTGCGTTCAATGAGATCTGCCAGTATCAGGGAATTAGGAGGGAATATTACTACTTTCAAGGTGAATCCTCCTTTCTTTGTTCATTTATTGATTGTGGTCTTTTGGTTATCTCCATTATATCACTGTAAATTCCCTGGGTTACATCCACCACCCCAATGGCTGCGATGACTTCATCTTTTTCGATTAAAGGAACCACCACCACAGGTATTCCTTTATAATGACCTTCTTTTGGTACTTCACTGCATTTTTCTCCCTTATCCAGTACCTTCTCTAAGATGGGGCCGGTGTAATCATATTCCACCACTTCACCTTCTTCTAAACGAATTCCCTTTGCATCTCTGGTGCGCATGGTCAGGGGCAGCTCATTCGCCAGTTGATGTATGGCCAATGCCAATGGTTCTAATTCTTTTCCTGTTGAAGAAGCGGTTATTTTCATTATTTACACTCCAATTTTTTAAATTCATTATTTATTGGCAATTTTCTACGATTTCCTTAAATTCCTTGATAGATATCTTTTTAGGCTTTTTAAGCTGAACTTTTTGGGGGTTTTCCAGGGCCTTGCTCACATAATCCAGCAGTTCAAATTCCTTCTCCAGTTGGTGGAACCCTTCCCTTGCACCTCCCCTCTTAGCCCGGCATCTTCTGGGATCGCCTGGTGGAAATCCCCTATCTTTAGTGAATATGTTACAGGGATCTAGTTCACGAATACTGATTATGGCCTTTTTAACCACTTCCTCTTCTCCACTGATGGCAGCCCCATAACAGGTGGATTTAATAGTTAAGGGAAGTTCCATCATGTGCAGTTTCCTTACAAGTTCAGTTTGACTTATATTGGCTGAGGGTCCCAGGATAATCATCCTTGTAATTTTAGAATCATTTTTTGTAATTTCAGAATTTTTTTGTGGTGACATAGACTGTTTCCCCCTCCTTAAATTTCTCCAGGCTTTCTATTCCTTTCACTACTTTACCTATGATATTAGTTGCTTTAAATTGTTCTCCAGTGGGGCCAAATTCTGAGTTATCCTCAAAACGCACCCCTAACATTCCAATATGTCTCTTTGACATGTTGGTTAATCCTATTTCTCCAGCCTTTACCAATTCTTGAGGATTGTTTTCTGGGATTAAACCCTTGGAGTCTCGGGAGCTTCCTTCAAACATCATGATCCTGGCATCAGGAAATGCAAAGTGCACTTTAAGAAAACCTACTGGTGAGTCTAAAAGTCCGGTGATCTTTTTAAAGTACCAGGAAGACTTGGGAGCTGCTTTTTCATCTATATCAATATAAATAAGATCCTCTTTATTTATACCAAAGGTTTTAACCTGTTTATCTCCTATGATATCCATGGTGAAACGAGGCTCCTGGCCAACTATTATTGCCTCATCATCCTCCACCCCTTCTCTTATCTGCTTAATACTCTGTTGAGATAATAAATCCTGGGCTTCACTTTGAGTAAGAGATAATGTCATTATCCTGTGTGGTTCAGTCTCAACCGTTAAGATATCTCCTTCACGGGCAATGTCCATAAGTTCCATTCCCCTGAGAACTCTGCCTACCAGCGAGTGGGATGGAGTGGAAACTCTATCTTCCCGATATATGTAAACTCTTCCGATACCTTTACCCGTATTTCTAAGGGTTATGGTTCCTCTTTTTCTTTGATCCACAAATTCAGGTGGACTTTCAAGTCCATGTAATTCATAAAAACCTATAAAAGAATCTGATTCATAGTCAATCTGCATTTTACCATCATCAGATAAGGCAAAGAAGTGTTCAGCTGATTGTGGAGATTTTTCTGATGTTTTTATTAGAGCATATGTGAATATTTCGTTTCCAGGAAAGATCTCTGTATCCAGATCAGTTATGGCTGCACTCTTGACTATGCTTTTTCTCTCCAGAACAGGTTTAACCTGTTTTATGTAATCATCATCATCCAGTTTCATGATGGTCCTCTTACCACCTACTACCCGAGCAAAAACCCCCCTACCCTCGTTTCCATTATTTTTCGGTGCCCCATATGCAGCCCGATGTTTATCTTTACTTAATATGATATGGGTGGCATCTGCAGTGAATCCTGATAGACTTAAAATTACATCCCAACGGTTATATTCATATTCATCTCGAGACGGTTTCAGATCAGTTTTTATAGGGCCTATTGCCAGATCAGTAGAGGTGGTCCATCTAATGCGCAGATTTCCAAAGTCCTTATATCTATTCTTCCATGTATTAATGATATTCTCCGGGCCATTGGATAAAAGTTCGATGATGATGCTTCCTTTGGTGGTTTTTAACTTGTACTTGTTTATGTATCTCTCCACTTCTTCTTTACCCTTTATTAAACCCAGAACACATCCTTCCAGATAGGATGCTCCTGATTTATCAATAGCATCTCTTATTGTGGAGCCATCAGGAAGGTCTATCTCCTCTCCATTAATCTTCACCTGCATCAAAAAACCTCTTAACACGTATTACATCATTATTTAAGTTTATTTGTTTAATAATATCTTAAAATTACAGTTTATCTGTTATAAATATCAATCCAAAGTTTTTCTGGCTTTATTAGGTTCATTTGGATTATTTATAATCAGGATATTTCCTCTCTTATGCCCATAATTCTTTCCTTATTAAAGTCAAATAATAGTTCTTTTTGTTCCTCATGAGTCAGATAAAGTTTTTTATCCTCTGTAATCGTTCCAACAACTCTGGAAGTTATGTTAACATCTTCTAAAAGTTTTATACATTCATCAACATTAATTTCTTTAGAGGTTAAAACAAAACCCGATCCAGGATAGAGTTTAAGCCAATCATCCCATTTTATGCTTTCGTTTCGAGGTATTTTTCCCAGTTCAATGGTGGCTCCAACTCCTGATGCTTCCAGAAGCATTCCCAGTGTTCCCAGTGTTCCGGGGTTGCTTATATCCTTTCCTGCAGTAACCAGATGTCCTCGGGCAATGCGGTTCATAACCTCTATCTGGGCTTGAACCAGTTGTGGACTTTTACTGGAAGTGGTATCCCAGTTTAAGGGAAATTTGGGATGTGGTTCTCCATCTAAATCAATGCCCACTATGATCTGGTCATCTACCTGCGCACCCCCACTGGTTATAACATCCTTCCTGCCCACCATACCTGTTATAGAGACATCAAGAGCATTATAAGGAGTGTCAGGATGGAAATGTCCCCCTATCATGGGTACTCCAAATTTAGAGACCCCATAATTTATTCCTTCCATTATTTCCTTGCATACTTCTGGATCCTGGGTTGATAATACATTGGTCATTCCCATGGGTATGCCACCCATGGCTGCAATATCATTAACATTCACCAGAACCGAGCAGTATCCAGCCCACCACGGGTCGGCTTCCATGAGCTTTCCCCACATTCCATCAGCAGCCATAAGGAGTAACTGTCCGTTTCCTATGTCTATTGCAGAAGCATCATCTCCAAAACCTAAAACCGTTCTTCCCGCTATATTATAACTATCTTGAAGTATATGGGTAACGTTTTTTATGAGATTTTTCCTTTTTATTCCTTCAAAATTCCTTATAGAATCAATAAGAGCATTCAAATCCAAGGGTACACCTCAATTAGGTATGAGTTCTAGATATTTTTCATGATGATTATTTTTGGAGGTATTATTTATTATTTTGAGATAATAATGAATATTTACTTATTTATACTACCTATGCTATTCGATAGACTTAATCTTCAAGTTATTTGATGGACTTTATTATCGGGCTATTATTTTTATGGAATTATATTTTATAAAATCATTTAATTTTAGATCTTTATGGATTTAAAGATTCTCTCTTGGCCTTTAAGATCATAGTTCATAAATCAATTTGTATTTAATATTATAGCGGTTAGTGGCGTTACTTATAATCTGTATTAATTCACTTTTAAAATTTTCTATATTTTCTATTTCTATGGTCTCTTTTCCATTAAAAAGTTCAAAAAAGATTTTTTCACCTATACGATCATCCCATCCACTCTCCAACTCCACTATTAATGAACCTTGAGCTTTAAATCCCTTTTCAACTACTTTATCAAGATCTCCATCAGTAATTCCTATAATGGGTATGTTAAATCTATATAATATGTCCGCAGCTACCAGGGTGGTGTCATCACCCACTGTTACCACCATATCTGCGTTTTTTAGTTTGTAAATATCCTCAGCAGCATGATTAAGGAAGGCAACGCTTAATTTGGAAGGTGGTTTTCGAGAATTTTTTGATAAATTGGACATGCTGATTGAACTTTCTGATCTGGGATTAATTCCGGGCCTTTCATTATCTTTCAGCAAAACCCGGGGTTTAACCACAGATTTTCTTAGTAAACCTGTTTTTACAACAGCCTTATCCAGATCAATCCTTCCCAGTTTCTCTACACCATGTTTTTTTAGCTTACCCCCCTCTATCTGGGTTATGATTCCATCTTCAGCCACCAGGATGACCTCCGAAGAGGTGGATTTCCCCACCACTATACCATTTACAAACACGTTTTCCAGGGGAGATACACCTGCAACTTTACGATATGATTTAAAATCTTCATGGTGGAAGCCAGTCTGGCCATGTAATTCATCTTTTATCTGGGAAGGTGAACATAATTTTAAACCCATTTGATCGGCTATGTCTGCTGCAAATTCATCAAGATCCGGCCTCCAGGATACTACACTGCCATTTTCTTCACCGGGCCTTTCGATTTGTATTAGGGGAGGATTATTACATCTTTTCTGTACCTTATATCCGAATGCATGGCCTGTTAAACTGGATTTTCCATAGTTAATCAAGAAAATGACATCAATCCCTTCCTCTACGAATTTACGGATGGATTGACTGGGAAGTAGTTTCTGACTAATATCTACTCGATCTTCAAGATGGGCATCTAAAACAGCGGTTCTACCCATAGTACCACCTAATCTGCAGTTAATTTCGCCATATTTCTTAAGAATTTTCATTATTTTTTTTGCATATCCAGAATCCACTATTTCAGGCCCATGTACCACGATACCTATCTTCATTTGAATCTTCCTTACCCTGAAGTTATAAATTTGTTAGTCATGATTAAATTCTTTTATTTTCTTTATCCCTTATTTTAATCTTCATTATTTTTTATTTCTCATTAACCATCATCATTTTTCAAATATCTCTTATTAATATCAATATTTCAAATAGCAATAATTAACCATCACCATTTTTCAAATATCTCTTAAAACCCTCACTATTTAAAAATCACGTATCATTAGTATTCTTCTATTTCTTTATTCTTTTTCTGGAAATGGGAGAACCACATATTTCGCATTCTTTTTG
>MVQZ01000172.1 GCA_002067565.1 Methanobacterium sp. PtaU1.Bin242
AAGGGATTTAAGTTCCCCAGTTTAGTGTAGATGTATATTAGAAAGGGGCTTACCAGGGCCAGTCCGGCCAGAATTCCTATACCTATCTTTTTTATGTTTTTAAGGAAATTTTCATTCATTAACAGATACAGAAACATGGGAAAGATGAGAATGGCTGAGGTGTAGCGTGCCAGGAAAGCCACCATCAGCAGGGGGAAAACCAGATACAGGAATTTCGAATTCTTCTTTATCCCTATAACCAGAGCGTAAACAATCCATATGGAAAATGCAACACCTGGAATGTCTATACCCCCTGATGTGGCCCAGGCAAATATCATGGGAAATGATAAAAATACCAGACATCCTGTAAAACTTTGTATCTGATTGAAACGCTCTCTGAACAGCAGGTAAAGTCCAATAACTCCAAAAACAAATATAATCGCGTCCAGTATGAAAATAACATTGGCAGAAATATATCCCACCCGGAAAAACAATGACGTTAAAAAGGGCATTAAAGGAGATAGATAGATGACACTGACATTCCCCACTGGTATTCCAGCAAAGATAAGTGCATTATTTAAATAAACAAAAACATCATAGTAAGGAACTCCTATAGCGAACTGTTTAGACAGTAAATAGATGGTGATACCGATGGTGATGACAGTCAGAAGAAAAAGATGATTTTTGAATATTAATGATAATCGGTTAGATTTACCTTCTGAGTCATTCAAATTCATCACCACTTGTGAGCTACAATTTAAAATAGAATTGAAATTGTCTATATTTTAGATAGGAGACTGATTGGTTTAATAGATTTTTATTTTAAAATAAATAACTTTATGAGTAAACAAAAATTCTTAATAAACTTGTTTTAAATTATCTGGTATAAACCCCCATAATCTGGCCCTGGTCCAGGATATGTCCATCTATTGCTTCAAGAAGTTCATTTCTTCTTGTTTGCGGTGGTAAATCCAGTTTTATGTCCAGTGCATACATCTTATAGTAGTAACGATGGGTTCCTCCAGGTGGACAGGGCCCACCATAGCCAATCCTGCCAAAATCATTTAATCCCTGCATAGCTCCGTTATCCAGTACTTCTCGTTCCATTACATGCTCTTTTAAATTTCTGGTGCCTGCAGGTAGGTTGAATATAATCCAATGGGTCCACAGCCCCCCCGGTGCGTCTGGATCCTCACATATAAGGACTATGCTCTCTGTATTTTCCGGTAAAACATCCCATTCTAATGGGGGAGATATATCAACCCCATCACATGTGTATCTGGTCGGTATAGGTTCTCCTTCATCAAAAACAGCACTTTTCATCTTAATAACCATGGGGCTCATTCCTTTTACATTTATAATATCTTAATTTTTCTAATTAGCCGCATTATATCTCTTATTTATGTTGTGGATTATAGTTAATTTTATTTTATTTAATATTATTCATAAAAAATAATTATTATTAGAATCATAAGGAAATTTTATCTATTATCTAAAGGATTTGTATATATTTTATTATATTTTTCTCTATGATCTGGAAAAACTGGAAGTTCAGTAGAACATAAAAGTGGTTAGAGTTTTTACCAAAAAGGCATAGGGAATAAGAATTATAATACGCCATATGATCGACAAATTTAAATACTATAGAGTCCTAATAAGAAGAATGAGGTGGTTTAATGAGCGAATTACCAATTGCTCCAATAGGAAGGATCATAAAAAATGCTGGTGCTAAAAGAGTAAGTGACGACGCTAGAGACGAATTAGCAAAAGTATTAGAAGAAAAAGGTGAGATGATAGCTTCAGAAGCTGTTAAACTCGCTAAACACGCAGGAAGGAAAACCGTTAATGCATCAGACATTGAAATGGCTGTAAAAACAGCCTAATCCTTCATTTTTTCTTTAATTCTTTTTTAACAGTATTTGCATCTGTTTATTATTTTGTTGTTTCAGTTTGTATTTTAATTTCAAATATTTTATTGGAAAATATTGGAATTAGTAAATATTAGAATTGATTATATAAGTAGGAATATGTTTTTAGTCTTGAGAAGTTTCATACAAGATAGAAATACTTTATCAATTAAAAAAAACATAGAAATTGGTATAATAAGGGCGAGCTACATATTATATAAATGGGGGTTATACTTGAATGAGATCAGAGTCTTACAAGATTCTCTTGATTGAAGACAACCCTGATGACTTTTTTCTTATCAAAGAAGTTTTGGAAATAGAAGGATACTATTTTAATGTCAATCATGCTGAAACCCTTCAAGAAGGCCTGAAACTTTTTGATGAAGATCATTTTGATATTATACTCTTAGATCTAGGTTTACCAGATAGTGAAGGTTTCAGTACATTCACTAAAACATATACCCATGCACAGGATGTTCCAATAATAATATTAACTGGCCTTCACGATGAGGAGATTGGAGTTAAGGCAGTCCGTGAAGGAGCACAGGATTATCTGGTTAAAGGACAAGTGGACAGCTACCTAATGTCACGGGCCATTAAATACGCCATTGAGCGTAAACGTTTATTCCAATCTATCAAGGAACGTGAAGAACGTTTAAAGATAATCACAGACAATATGCAGGATATTGTTGGTCAGATTGATGTTCGTGGAAATTTCACCTATATCAGCCCATCTATAGAAAAAATACTGGGATATGAAGTTGAAGATTACATTGGAAGACCTTTTTTTGAATTGGATAAATTAAAAAATGTTATTTTGAATCCTAAATTTTCATTAACCCCCTATAAAGCTGAATTTAAAGTTAAAAGCAAAGATGGTCCTTTTGTCTGGTTAGAATGTATTGGTAGTCCCCTATTAGATGATAATAATCAATCGGTGGGAGGAATATTCAGTGCTCGTGATGTAACCGAACGCAAAAAGGCAGAAATAGCTTTACACGAAAGTGAAGTAAAGTTTAGAACTATTCTGGAATCATCTCCAGATTCTATTACCGTTACTGACCTGAATATGAATATAATAGAGTGTAACAGGGCAACAATTGACATGTACCATGCATCTTCCAAGGAAGAAATAATGGGATTAAATGCTTCAGAATTGATTGAACCCAATGACATTCCAAAATTAGCTAAAATCGTAGGGCAAACCCTTTCAAAAATGGAAAGTGTTACTTTTGAGCTAAACTTATATAAAAGAGATGGTACTATCTTCCCGGCTGAACTTTCTGGTAATGTTATTGTGGACACCTCAGGCATACCCGTGGCCTTTGTAGCCATAACCAAAGATATCACACAACGTAAAATGGCAGAAGAACAGATCAAACAATCCTTAAAAGAAAAAGAGATGCTCTTGAAAGAGATTCATCATCGGGTGAAGAATAATTTAATGATCATCTCCAGCCTTCTGAATCTTCAGTCTCAATACATTAAAGATAAAGCATCCTTAGATATTTTTAAGGAAAGCCAGAACCGTGCCAGGTCAATGGCCCTTATACATGAAAGGCTTTACCAGTCCACGGATCTTAAGAGGATAGATTTTGGGGATTATATTCGCACCCTAACAAATGAACTCTTCAGGACTTTTTTGGCTAATCCTGAACTTATTAACCTTAAAATTGATGTTGAAGATATTTTTCTGGACATAAATACTGCCATACCTTTAGGGTTGATTGTTAATGAACTAGTCACCAACAGTTTCAAGCACGCTTTCCCCAAAGGAAAAAGTGGTACTATTATTGTTGATTTCCATTCAGAAGATGAAAAATTTATTTTAGCAGTTTGTGATGATGGTATAGGTTTTCCACAAAGTTTGGACTTTAAAAACACTGATTCTCTAGGTTTACAATTGGTTAACAGGTTAACAGATCAAATCGATGGTGAAATTGAACTAAATAGAAGTAAGGGTACTGAATTCAAGGTTAAATTTAAAGAAATAAAAATATAATAAATTGAACAAAAAATAATATTAATGGAAGAAGGAATTATGAAATCATGGCAAAATTATCATGACAACTCAAATTGACGATAATCTCGTATCCAGACTGAAAAAAATTTCAGAATTATTTAGTATTTTAATAGTTATTATAGGATTTCTTGTTCTAATTGGATGGGCTTTCGATATTAGTATTTTTAAAAGCCCAGGCATAGGTTTTCAAACCATTAAATCAAACGTGGGTTTATGCTTTTTTTTTATTGGTATTTCTCTGTGGTTAATGCAGTCTCGAAGAATAAATCCCCGAACACGACGTATTGTACAAATTCTCGCATTTATAATAACATTAATAGGTTTTTTAACCCTCCTTGAGTATCTGTTCAAGTTGAACATAGGTATAGATCAGATGTTGTTTACAGAGGCCCCTGGAGCTTTGCAGACTTCCACTCCAAACAGAATGGGTATTAATTCTACATTAAACTTGATATTAGCTGGTCTGGCACTGTTAGTATTAGATTTAAAAATTCCTGGTGAGTTTCGCCCTGCCCAGTTTTTTGTCATAATAGGATTTTTCATATCTATCCTGGCACTGGTTGGGTATGGATATGGTGCTTCATTCCTATATTATCTTCCTAATTATACGGGGATTGCCATCTACGCTGCAATAACATTTATCTTAATATTTATGGCTATACTTTTCGCTCGTCCAGATAAAGGACTGATGATTACATTAATCAGCAAGGATTTAGGCGGCATTATTCTCAGACGCTTACTACCCGCAATAATAATCATACCCTTAATATTTGGCTGGTTACTGGGTGTTGGTGAAAGTTTAGGGCTCTATAACGTAGAATTTGGCCATGCTCTCTTTGCTGTTTCCACCATGGTATTTTTGAGTGTGCTTTTATGGTCTACTGCCATTTCAATCAATAATTTGGATTCTAAACGTAGAGCCTTAGAAGAAGTTCTTAAGAAAAACGAAGAAAAATTCCGTACAGTAGCTGATTTCACTTATAACTGGGAATTCTGGGTTGGTCCTGATGGTAATCTAAAATACGTGTCACCTTCCTGTGAACGCATCAGCGGATATCGCCCTGAAGAATTCATTGAACATGATGATTTACTGTATGAAATTACTCATCCTGATGACCTTGAAAAGCTGATGAAACATCGCAAGGACGAAATGGAAACTAAACATCCCATAGAATTCGAATTACGGATAATTCATCGGGATGGTGAAGAACGTTGGATTAGACATGTTTGCCAACCTATATATGGGGATGAAGGAGTTTTTTTAGGTAGAAGAGTTAGTCATCAGGATATCACCGAACGTAAAAAGGCAGAAGAAGAATTGAAATTATCCAATCGGTATAATCGTAGTCTTATTGAAGCCAGTCTAGACCCCCTAGTCACCATAGGACCAGAGGGGAAAATTACTGATGTTAATAATGCCACAGAGAAAGTTACTGGTTATTCAAGAGACAAACTTATAGAAACCGATTTTTCAAACTATTTCACCCAACCAGAAAAAGCCAGAGAAGGTTACGAACAAGTATTCAAAGACGGATACGTACGCGACTACCCACTGAAAATCCAACACAAAAACGGCCAAACAACACCCGTCCTATACAACGCCACCACCTACAAAGACGAAACCGGACAAATAATCGGAATCTTCGCAGCAGCACGCGACATCACCCAACTCAAAAAAGCAGAACAAGTACTTAAAAAACACAAGGAAATTCTGGAGATGACAGTTAAAGAACGTACCGAGGAACTTGAAAAGACCAATGAAGTATTGGAAGCAGAAATAAAAGAACACCAAAAGGCAGAGGAAAAACTGAAGGAAGTAGTGGAGGAACTCACCCGTTCCAACAAGGATCTTGAGCAGTTCGCTTACATTGCCTCCCATGACCTTCAGGAACCCTTACGTTCAGTTTCTGGATTCCTGCAGCTTTTATCACGCCGTTATCATGGAAAATTAGATCCTAAGGCAGACCAATACATTGATATTGCTGT
>MVQZ01000173.1 GCA_002067565.1 Methanobacterium sp. PtaU1.Bin242
CTCTAAAAATGCAGGATAACTGCCCACTACTGTGGTTAACATTTTATTACCTTACGTTCAATGGTTTTTATAAAGATTATTAAATTTAATTATGGAACTATTAATTTAATTTATACTATTTATTATAATTCTATATTAATATAATTTCAAATTTAGAGCTTTATTGCTGGAAAATTTCTTGAAAATTAAATTAAAATAAAAATTAATAAAAATAATTGTAAATCTCTAATTAAAAATCCTACATTCTGTAAATTTAATTATCTAAGGCTTAGATTTTTATTTATTAATTTTTTGATAAATGAAGGGATTAAATTTCTGTTTATCTTATTTGTGTTAATTTATGGGCTTTCAATGGTTACTGATCTGATATTATCTATTTCTTCTTTATCCACCGGCAGTTCTACCACTGCCGTCCCATAGCAGGGTTTGGTGTAGGGTAGGGCTATGGTACCTTTCTCTTCATCGATTCCAATGGCAATGGGTGGTACGCCTATGATTCTTACGCCCAGTATCTTTTCTCCAGCCTTAACATAAACTATCTCTGGCGAATGATCCTGAATGATTTTCTTGCATTCTTTAAATCCCGCCCTTGAGATAAGTATTTCGTAATTTTCGGATTCTTGCAAGTACGTTTCTAGGCAGAACGACATTTTAGCCCTCCAATTGTTTAAGTGCCCTGTCAAATTTAACTCTTATAGGGGTGGGGTTGTGATAGGCCCGTACAGATACTGTAATTGCATCTGTACTTTCCTTTATGTCTTTTTCAAATTTTTCCACTAACTGGGGATCCCTTTCAAAAACCACAGCTAGAGAAGTGGTATTTAAAATATGGTAGAATGTTACAAAATAAGAAACTGCAGCATCCTTATGCACAAATCCCAGAAGTAGGTCAAAGGAATCTTCCTCAAGACTATCTAAACAGGACTCTATATCTATCTTATTTTTCACATAGTATTCATCCGGGTCTGAAACCTCCAGGAGTTTAAGCGCTGATGGTGTGCTGGCCACCAGGACTTCATAACCCATACTGGTAAGTTTATGTACTGCATAAACTGCCATAGGAGTTTGAGAAGGTGCTTCCGGACATCCTAATAATATCAAAGCCTTCTTCATGCTCTTTTCCCCCTATTAATTTATTTTAATTTTAATCCCCTACTATTTTTTTAATTCTTTTTAATCATCAACAAGTGTCCCAGTACCATAGCACCCAGGAAAATAAAGGTTACCAGTGCCGTTCCATTTATATCTCGGTTTATTACAAAAAATCCAACCCATGCTTGGCTTATAAACGCTGTTAAGGAACCTATTAGCAGAGCCTCTCTTCCCAGCATATTTTTATTACCTTTTTCCCTTTTCTCCTTATAAGTGCTGAGGATCTTCAGTCCTATGATAAATATGGCTAAAGTACATACCAGAATCAGGAATAGGGTGAGAAATCCAAAATCATAACTAAAACCCAATATTCCGGGGGTGAAGTAATCTATAACATCTTTCTGGTTGGTGAGAATACCATAAAATATGGGAAAAGGTAAACCAAACGCCAATATAAGTTGTATGGGTAAGGAGATGTATCCATCAGCAAATCCTGTTGATTCACTTCCCCAAAAGGAAGTGGCAGGGTTATGGCCAATTAGGAATGTGTTTTTTATGACCATGGTCACGCTGGGTATTGAGTTTTCAAAAATTCTTTCCACCCTCATGAGAGGACTGATTATGGGCATGTTCAATAATCTGGATACTAATTCCATGAATCCAAAGCTGACCATGATCACCACAAATACCATCAACATTCTTCTGATGGTCAGCACCGATTTACGGCGGAATGATTTGGAAATTATGAAGAATCCTAAAAGAAGCCCCAGTAACCACATTGCAAGGAAATCACGATGCATCATTCCCCCAAAGATTGTTATAAAGATTATCAGGATTATCATGAAACTTTTCAGGCTTCTGGTATCTATACCCACATCATCCATAATGTACATGGCCGCTAATCCAGTTACAACACCCAGTAATGCTATGGATCCATAGGGATGGGTAAACTCATGGGTGTTAAGACCAATAAATAGGGATAGAATGTCAAAACCGAACAATGCAGTTATTCCAACACTAATAACTAGAGCTGCCAGTAATACAGCAGTCAATGATAGGGGGATTATGTTTAAAATAAAAGCAATTCCCAACACCATCATTATGGCGACTTCTATTATTAGCTGAAAATGATTCTCTGCAATTAAGGGCATGGAATTTCCACCTCATTATTTAAATTTATAAATTTTGGATCTGAATTCTGATATTAAATGGAATTTCCTGTATAATAATCAGACATATCTTACTCAACATTTTCTAAATTAACTTTATTTAATGATTTTTTAAAATGACATAGTATAGATTCAATATATACATTCAATAGAATACAAAGAGTTTAAATAAACTTGAAATTTCCTAAATTGTATAGCTTATCTAAAGCAGTTGTGATATATAAATGTGTTTAATACCATTCCATCCATCACTTTAAAGGCTTACAAAATACCACTTTATGATCTCCCGGACCATTATAGTCTTTAACTGCGTCTATGCCATTGATTTCTATTTTATCCTCCTTTCCTGCAGGTTCAAATCCCATACTTTTATAAAAGGCAATTGCAACATTATTTTTTGGGCCGGTAATAAGGTAAACCCTGCTGCATCCCTTCCGGGTTACAATATCCAGAAACTCTCTTACTAAAGCTCTGGCCAGACCGTTCTTCCTATAAGAAGGAATTACACATAAAAGATGGATATATGCATCTTGAGGATTTATTTGGGATATGAATCCTAAAATGAATCCAACAATAGTATCGTCTTTAGTTTTAACAACTGAAGATGTATTATTAAAGAATTTAGCAAATATGTGATAGATTGAGTTTCTTTCAGTAGCCATGGGTGGGCATTTTAAAGCAGTTTCTGCAATAGCCAGGAAATCATCCTCTTTAATACTTTGTATTTGAAATTCTTCCATACTTTCAAACAACCCTAAAAAAAAGTTTGATGTTTCAACATTAACTTTAAATATGACTGTGTCAAATGCTTTATAAGGGCTGGTAGCTCAGGTTGGTAGAGCGTCGCCTTGGCATGGCGGAGGCCCCGGGTTCAAATCCCGGCCAGTCCA
>MVQZ01000174.1 GCA_002067565.1 Methanobacterium sp. PtaU1.Bin242
GGGGGAGGGCTTTGTATCCGATGCTAAATGGCCAGAATATAAGGCTGATTTAATAGATGATAAAGTTCAGAAGGCCGAGGAAATCATCCAGGGGTTGGTTAATGATATAAATGAAATAAAAAAGATTATTGAGGCTAAACCAGAAAAGATACATATTTACGTGGCTCCAGGATGGAAATGGGATGTATTTGAAATTGCCAGAGAAATTGGGAAACCAGATATCGGACAGATAATGGGAAGATCCATAAAAGAACATTTACATGATAACAAAAAAGAACTGGCAGATTACGCAAAGAAGATAGTCAAAAGAACAACCAAAATTAACTACGTGGGTAAAATAGATGAATATTCAGTTATAAATGATGCTCTGGAATTTATATCCAGAGAAGTCGGATCAGAAGTAGTAGTTTATAAGAATCCCACCTATGATCCAGAGGGTAAATCAGGCAATGCAATGCCCTATAAACCGGCAATTTATATAGAATGAAATTTTTAAATTATAAATCTCCCTTAAATTTTTTTTAACTGAATTTTATTTTTTTGAGGTAATTTCGGTGCAAATAAAAATAATGAATGCTGGTCACGCTAAGAAACTGGTTGAAGTTGACCAGATAGCCTTCAGACGTGAAGAAGCACGATCCAAGGAAAATTTGATTCTTTAAGGTTATCAGATCCTGAGGGTTGTTTTGTCCTGTTAGATGGGGATTCGGTGGTTGGTTACAGCTAATGTAAGACTATGGAGAGTGAAGGATATCTGGGCCCGTTGGTTTGCTTTCCTGAATTTCAAGACAGTGGCTATGGAAAAAATTTAATTACCCGAAGTCTTGATTATCTTAAGTTGCATTGTAATGTAATTGGACTGGAGGTTTATCCTGAATTAGGGGATAATTTAGGGATTTATTATAAAATGGGATTTACATCAGGGTTTCCCTCTATTTTATTCAGGTTTCCGGGTGAATTATCGGTTCAAAGGAAATTTCAAATTAAATCGCTTTTTGAGGTTTCTAAAAGAAATCAAACTGAAATTCTCCAAAAAATTGATTCATGGACTAGAAATAGCTTTAATGGTATTAGTTATCTGGAGGATTTAAGGGGTACTCTTGATTTAAATGGCCTGATTTTAGTTGCTTTTAATGATAATGAACCTATAGGATTTTTAGCCTATAAAAAAAGCATTATTACCTTATCTTTGGGGAATAAAAAACCAGGAAAAGCTCAAAAAGAAATAGTAAAGAATTAATTGCAGTTTTTATTCAATTAAACTGCTTGTGATGTAATAGTTCAGGTAAATTCTCGTTACACTAATCTTATAGATTTACTCTTTGAAATGAATTTCAAAGTCTATAGAAGTGTTAATCGGATGTTATTAAAAGGATATGAAGGTAATCACTTTATTAAAAGCAATAAAATGGTTTTTAGAGCTTGGAGAGGTTGAAGTTATTATTTTACTAATTTACCATTATTATCCTTTCACATAATTTTTAAGCACTCCAATACCTTCAATTTCAGCTTCAACAGTATCTCCGATATACATAGGCCCAACACCAGGCGGAGTTCCAGTTGCTATTACATCTCCGGGATTTAAGGTCATTATATTTGATATAAATTCCACCAGCTCTTGTGGGCTGAAAATCATATTTCTGGTATTAGAACTCTGCTTAACTTCTCCATTGAGTTTTAATGATATTTCTAGATTAGATGGATCAATTTCTGTTTCTATACATGGTCCTAATGGACAGAAAGTGTTGAAACTTTTAGCTCTGGTCCACTGAACATCTTTACTTTGAAGATCGCGGGCGGTAACATCATTGAGAACTGTATGTCCGCCAATATACTGGTCTACATCTTCTTTCTTTATTTGGTGGGCCTTTTTGGAAATAACTACAGCTAATTCTGCCTCATAATCTACCTGTTTAGATGATGTTGGGTAGATTATCTGGTCTAAATTTCCAATTACAGAAGTTGATGGTTTGATGAATAATACTGGTTCATCTGGCAATTTCATATTTAACTCTAAGGCATGGTCTCTGTAATTCAAGCCCACACAGACTATTTTAGATGGTTTAACAGGAGGTAATATTTTAACTTCATTTATGTTATAAACTTCATCTTTTTTCAGTAATGGCTGGATGTTTGAGGCTTTAAAAGCATCTATAATGGAACAAGAAAGCTCTTTGATACCCTCATTACCTAATATTCCATTTTTTTCAAGATTATTGTATTTAAAACGTACTAATTTCATTAAAAACACCATATATTTGGATTGAACATTTTAGAGGTTTTAAAAACACTATATCTTTGGATGAAACCTTTTTTAAGGTTTCAAATAATTCTCTCAATGGGCACCACCAGAATATCCCGGGCCCCTATCTTTTTAAGCTTATTAACCAGATTGAACACATCTTTTTCATCAACCACAGCATGAACAGCCATTACACCGTCATCTGAAAGTACATTGGATACTGTGGGTCCTGTGAGCCCTGGCATGGCTTGTTTAATCTTGTCAAGAGACTCCTCTGCAACATTCATCATCACCAGTTTTTTACCTTCAGCATCCAGCACACCTTTAATACCGATTCTTATGGCTTCTATTTTATCTGTCTTTTCCTTGAAGCTTTTTTTATTGGCTATGAGTTTTATGGAGCTTTTCAGGATGGTGTCTATTATTTTGAGATGGTTCATCTGGAGGGTGGTTCCGGTGCTGGTTATATCGGCCACAATATCTGCCACTCCAATGAATGGAGCTATCTCGGTGGAGCCGCTTAGCTCAACTATTTTAACCAGTATGCCTTTAGATTTCAGATATTTCTCGGTTAAATTGGGAAATTCAGTGGCAACCACTGAACCGTATTTTACATCAGTTAAACTGTTAATTTCAGAGTCTTCAGGTGAAGCTAAAACCAGTTTGGCATTTCCAAAGTTCAGATCTTCTAAAATCTCCACATCTGCTTCATTTTCCTCTATTAGATCCAAACCGGTTATTCCGAGATCAGCTGCTCCGTCAGCTACAAATTCTGGAATATCAGCTGCTCTGGTAAACATCACAGATATGTCTTCATCATAGGTATCTGAGAAGAGTTTTCGATTAGCATTATCTTTTAAACCGATACCTGCCCGTTCTAATAGTTTTACAGCCGGATCGCTGATGCGTCCCTTGGATGGTAGGGCGATTTTGATTTTCATCTTATTCCTCCAAATTTTCATCTTTAAAAGGGGGCTAATGTGAAATTAACAAATTAATTCATTTATTATGATAATAGATAGGAACAGGTAATTGATATGGTTATCCTCTCCAGATGAACATAAATGTTATATATGGTATTACTACATTTTTTTATTTAGGGAGGTGAGCTTATTAAAAATATAAAAATAAAAGGCACCTTATTGACATTCGTTCTTATATTTGCTTTAATTTTTGCAGTTACTGTAACTGCACATCCAGGCCACGGCACGCCCGAAATAATAGAATCTGATCCTGGTACTGGCAGTACTACGGATACAGGAGGATCTACTTATACGGGAGGTTCGGATAGTGGTGGAACTTCATCGGCATCATCTGCGCAGAGTTCAACCACTGTAAGTCAGACTGGAGGGGTCAGTGATACTGGAGCTCAGTCAACAGGAAGCACGTCAAACAACCAAGTAGCTACATCATCAACTCCGATAACTTCCTATAGTTCCCCTGGCGGTCCTGCTGCATTGGTGGGATTGATGGTGATTTTAAGCTTAATTGCATTCAGTTTCCCCTTTAAAAACAGCAGTTTACGTCGTTTCCAAGAGAGCTTTGGTTTCTGAATAATTTATTAAAAAAATTTCCATTTTTATTCTATTTTTTAAGTAATTAAGATCGCATATTAAGAATTTTTTACCAATGAAAATTTGAGGGCCCTGATTATAACATGTGGTGATTATTACAAATCTGCCCAATAAAACCAGTTTCGTAATACTAATCGTAAGTTTTATATGGTCTGAGTTTGAGCTATTTAATAGAATGTTGGAGTTTCGTTTATAAATCTAAAGGAAACTGATTTTCGTTCCATAGATCTAATATGGAGGTTTTAAATTTGCATATACCTGAT
>MVQZ01000175.1 GCA_002067565.1 Methanobacterium sp. PtaU1.Bin242
ACAGCCGAACGCTCTACCTACTGAGCTACGGCGGCAAATGCCAAGCAAAGCCTGTAAACCGTGCAAACTACTATCTCAGGGTTTACAAGATTTTAAAACATAGCACTAAGATGTATTTTTAAAGTTGATGTTTATTGTATATAAAAGTTTTGGATTACAGTAGGCATCATGTTAATTCATGATTTTTGCATACTAATCCACTTTTATGCTTTATTTGAGTTAAAATTATGTCTATGATAAAAATTTTATTTTAATTTCTTCACAAATATTTAATATTAATTTATCTTTTTATATTAATTAGTCAAGAATTTATGGAAATTTAGTTTCATATCTCTGATATTTCGATTGAATGAAATAAATTAATTTTGATTTTTCAGGATCTTTAATTTAACTGCAATTTTTCATATTAAGTTTATATAGGGTATAAATATTTTATTTAACGGAAGATTATAGTAAATTTTATTAGGTAATAATTTAAAATCAACTTATAACAACATCTGATGATTTAACGCATCTTTGGTTATAAAAAACGAAATTAAATAAGTTTATTTTTATGGAGAAAATCATATAGATATTTAATTGGGTATTTAACCTGTTCAATGATGTAGGTCTTGGATGTTTTAATTTATAAAAATTCTGGAATATGAGATGAAAAAAGAGCATTTTAAAATGGCTTGTAATGATGGGGTTAATTAAATGCCAAAATATACGAATTATGGAGAATATCTGGAAAGTATGGGTTTAGTCTTAAAGGATGGTGCAAGTATATTCTGTTTAAATCCGGAAACGGGATCAGCAAGACCGGGGCCTTTTTGTGAAGAAAGGAGATCTCTGGTTTCAGCAAACTCGGTGGGTGCTTTAAGATCGATTATCATCACCGGTAGTAAGCAGTTTAGTTCAGGAACTATGGGCTCTATTTTAAGAATAGCTGGCGGAGAGTTTTCAACTTTACGTGCTAAACAGATGCTGGAGTCGGGGGATTTAAAGAAAAATGATGTGCAGGGATGGTTTGATCTGGTTAAATTTGATTTTGGAAACTGGGGTTACGGTATCCTCACCACAGAGAGCATTACTGATGATAAGATCATGGTTAAAATCGATGAGTGTATGAGTTGTGCGGGAATGCCTAAGTTGGATAAGGCGGTTTGTTATTATGAAGGAGGAAGGATTACCGGGGGGCTTTCTGAGGTGACTGGTGAATTATGGCAATTTAAGGAAGTTAACTGCTGGGGATTAGGGGATGATTTCTGCAGATTTGAATTAACCAAGGTTAAATAAAATTGATGTAATTTAGTTCATTTTATTCATTACCTCTATTATTCAGATTTTTTTTAGATTCAAACCATGGATTTAATCCATTAATATTTTTTAATTAAAATTTTTTTAACAAATACTTAAATTAAATAAGGTTTACCTTCAAGAATTTTAGTGTATAAACTTGATGTTAGTGTATAAACATGAATGTCATCAAAAAGATCAAAAATTTCCAGACACTGGAGTTGATGGAAAGGGCTAATAAAATCACCATGACCTGGCATGGGAACAGGATCACGTTGGAGAGGGCAATTTTCCTTTCCTGGTGGTGTGATAAGGGAGACTGTGCCTTCTGTTACATGTCTTCCCAGAAACCTAAAATCAAAGAGCCCCAGAGAGCCAGAAGAAATATTAATTCTATCTTAGCCGAGGCCGAGTTGGTGAGGAGGATGGGCTGGAATATAGAGTTTCTTTCCGGGGGATATGGTTCATTCACCACCAGAGAGATAAAAAATATTTCAAAGAGAATCTATGAAATAACCGGACAACCAGTGTGGCTGAATGTGGGTGTAACCAAAGATCTACAGGCATATGGGGAAGAAATTACCGGGATCACCGGTGCGGTGGAGACAGCTAATCCTGAACTCCATGATAAAATCTGCCCCAGTAAATCTTTGGATGATGTGGTGGACATGCTGGATTTAGCCGGAGATTTGGGCTTTAAAAAGGCCATAACTATAATCCTCGGTCTGGGGGAAGATCCTGAAGATCTTAAATATCTATTCAATTTTATCAAGGATGTGGGAATAGACCGGGTTACTTTTTACTCCTTAAATCCACATAAGGACACTTATTACGAGAACACACCCCAACCAGCATCTATTTACTATGCTGGCATGGTGGCCGCTACCAGGATTGAATTTCCCCGGCTGGAAATAGTGACCGGCACCTGGATAGATAATCTAGCTAACATAGGACCTTTACTCCTGGCAGGAGCCAACGGACTAACTAAGTTTCCCTTATTTAAAATGTTCGGCACCAACCAAGGTCGAAGGGTAGAAGAAGAGGTTAAATGGGCTGGAAAAGAGCTTGTAGGGACTTTTACAGATTTTGATAGGTTGATTATGGGTGAAAGTATTGATAGTGAAATTGAACCATTTATAAAGAGATACATTGATAAATGTTTTAAGTAAAGAATAACTAAACATAGAAAAGTGATCTAATATTTTTTAAATAAAGTCCATTTGCAGGGGTTCCCGAGCGGTCAAAGGGGATAGGTTCAGGGCCTATTGGTGTAGGCCTTCGAGGGTTCGAATCCCTTCCCCTGCACTCCAAATCATATTTAAAATAAAAATAACATCTAAAAAATCACATAATAATTCTAGCATAAATTCTAACATATAATAATCTAAAATATAATAATCTTAACATAATATCTAACACAGTAATAACCTAATACATCCATTTTCAGGAGGAATAAACATTAACATGAAATGCGGATTGGAAATTCACGTACAGCTGGAAACCGATTCTAAATTATTCTGTGACTGCCATACCAATTATCAGGACGCATCACCCAACACCAACATCTGTTTTGTTTGTTTGAACCAGCCAGGAGCTAAACCTTACCCTCCTAACAAGGAGGCGCTGGACGGTGCTATTAAAATAGCATTGATGTTGGGGTGTAAGATAAGTCCTGAGGTTACATTCTTCCAGAGGAAACATTATGATTACCCTGACCTTCCTTCCGGATATCAACGTACCTCAATTCCAATAGGATATGAAGGAGATCTTAACGGGGTGCGTATTAGAGAAGTTCACCTGGAAGAGGATCCTGGCCAGTACAAACCAGATCTAGGTTTAGTGGATTTCAATCGTTCTGGGATATCTTTAATTGAAATAGTTACTGAGCCAGATATGACTTCACCGGAAGCAGCCCGTACATTTCTAAGAGAGCTTATAAGAGTTTTAGAGTATAGTGGAAGCGCCCGTGGAGAGGGTACTATGAGAGCTGATGTGAACATTTCAATGGAGGGTGGT
>MVQZ01000176.1 GCA_002067565.1 Methanobacterium sp. PtaU1.Bin242
CTGAAATGAATGCAGCGATGATTATAAATTGGATTAGCATAGTTTAATCTTGACATATCAGGGTTATATCTTTTAATCACTAAGGAGACTGAGAATGCTAAAGCTTAACGATCCTATGATCCAGGAATTACTTAAAACTCACCCTAAAGGAGGAAATGAGATGTTTAATGATGTTGCCATTCAGGAAATTCTTATGGGCATTACCAATGATGAGGAAAATAGTGTTTCCATTATTAAATGTATGTTGGAAGGTAAAACTACCGATGAAGAAATAGCAGAGGAAACAGAAATAAGATTAAATATAGTTCGAAGAGTACTCTACAAACTATATGATGCTGGAATTGCCAGTTACAAGAGAAGTAAAGATCCAGAAACCCAATGGTACACCTACAGCTGGAAATTTGAAGAGAAGAAAGTTTTTGAGATATTAGATGAGAAATATGAAAAATTATCCCAGGAACTCAATGAATCACTGGAATATGAAGAAGAAAACATGTTCTTCGTGTGTAAAGGCAACCATCAACGATATAACTTCGAAGAAGCATCTGAAAACAACTTCACCTGCGGAGAATGTGGATCTCCACTGGAATATCAGGATAACTCCGCCATAATCACCGAATTAAAACAACTAAAAGATAGGATGAACTAAAAGATAAGATAAATAATTTCTACTCTTTTTAGAATTAATAATTTAGAAAATATATTAGAGGGCGAATATTTGGATCTAAATGTTTTAGAAGATTTAAAATGTTCCCCATATGTAATTGAACATTCAGAAGCAGTTTTAAAAAAAGCCCTCCATATATCCAGCAAATCCGATGCAAATATGGATTTAGACCTGGATCTGGTGAAATCTGGGGCTATTCTGCATGATGTGGGGAGGTCCAGGACTGCTGGTATCCGGCATGCCGTTGTGGGTGCTCTAATCCTGAAACAGCATGGTTATCCTCGAAAAATAATCAAAATCACAGAAAAACATATCGGCGCAGGCATATCCAAAGAAGAAGCTGTTTTAATGGGATTACCGGCTAAAGATTATTTACCTACCAGTCTGGAGGAGAAAATCGTAGCCCACGCTGATAATCTCATCCATGGCACCAGAGAAGTTTCCCTGGATTTTGTGATTAGAAAATGGGAGAAGAAGATGGGAAATGACCATCCCTCTTTAGATAGACTTAGAAAGCTACATCAGGAGCTTTTGGGCTATTGTAGTGTTTCTGAATTTTAATTTGATTTTTTGATAAACATGAGGAATGTTCCATAAGCAGCCTTCATCTCACCCACAGGATACCGTGATTTCTGATTCAACCAGGACTGCACTGCTAGTTACTTTGCCTGTGGTGATGGAGAAGCTTCTTATTCCCTCATATCTTGCATCTCCATCTTCAGTATAACCATTGAAGTATATCATGGGACTTACTCTTGGTATTCCAAAAAAAGTAGTTTATTTAATTTACCAATCCTATATAATTCTCATAATATCCAATGGTGTCTAGATATTTTTCTTTAGGTATAATGGCCACGATTTCATCAGGATCTACATTTGTTTTCCCGGGTAAGGTAATGGTGTATTGTTTGGTGGTGTATCTTCTGGTTTTTCCTGATTTTAGAGATCTCTTATAATCCCTCTGGTACTGTTTCACCACACCTTCCACATAATCCATACCAACACCTTCAGAACATATACTGTAGAATTAATATTGGTTATTAACTTGTTTAAATATTTTATGATAATATATCTACATCGTCAGGGGTAGGAAGAAAAAAAGATTTATTTGATATTGTAAAATTTATCCATTTAAATTGGTTTCTTAATAAAATATATTTTTCATTAAAAGAATACTTAGATCAAATCAAAAAAGATAGAATATTTCTCCAATTGGATATTTAAGATAGAATGTCATATCTGAATCTTCAGAGGCCAAAAACATGGAAAATAAAAAGATCATAATATTCACCGGACCTTCCCTACACCCTGAAGATGCAGAAAAGATTTTAAAAGCCGAATATCATCCTCCTGTGGGTAGGGATGATATTTTAGATGTTTTAAAGTATAATCCTGATGTTATTGGGATTATTGATGGGGTTTTTCACCAGAGACCTGCCGTGTCCCATAAAGAGCTCTTGAAGGCCATGAAGATGGGAATAACAGTGGTGGGGGGTGCCAGTATGGGTGCTTTACGTGCCTCTGAACTGGATGATTTTGGGATGATTGGTGTGGGAAAGGTGTATAAAGCCTATAAAAATGGTGAAATAGAGTCAGATGATGATGTGGCTGTGGTTTTTAATCCCCAGAACACAGAACAACTTTCAGAAGCACTGGTAAGCATGAGTTATAACTTCCAGGAAGCATTTAAACAGGGTTTGATATCCCATGAAGATCTGGGTAAATTGAATAAAACCGCAAAATCAATATATTATCCTAAAAGAACTTATAAACTGGTTTTAAATAATACAGATATTGATCCCCAAAAAAAGGTTCTTCTAAAAGAATTTTTAGAAGAAAAAGGGAAAGATATAAAGAGAGAAGATGCCATTCAGGTTTTAAGGTGTATAAAAAAGATCATAGATCAGGATCATTAGATTATCTGAGGGATGATTGAGTTGGATCTAAAATTGAAACTGGATAAGATCAGACATTTATTAGAAAATAAAAGGATTATAATTGCATTTTCCGGTGGTGCTGACAGCACCCTGCTGGCTAAACTGGCCAGAGATTCCAGTGATATGGCGGTGGCAGTTACCGTGGATAATGGTGTAT
>MVQZ01000177.1 GCA_002067565.1 Methanobacterium sp. PtaU1.Bin242
GTCTATGGTTACCATCCTCAGCTCAAGGACTGGGTGGAAGTGGCCACCTTTGGACTTTACTCACCACTGGCACTCTCCCAATATGGAATAGATAAGGAAGTGATGAATCTGGGTGTAGGGGCAGAGAGAATCGCCATGATCCTGAACAAACAGGAGGATATAAGGGCTATGGTTTATCCTCAAAGCCATGGGAAATGGAGATTATCCGACCGGGAAATTGCTGCTATGCTCCGGATAAACTATTACCCCACTACCAATGAAGGACGGATTTTGATGGATAAAATCATCACCACCTGCCAGGAACATAGTGATGCATCGTCTCCCTGTGAATTTTTAATTTTTAAAGGTGAATTTCTGGGTAAAAATATAGAAGTCAAGGTGGTGGAAGTGGAGGAGGGAACCAAACTTCTGGGACCTGCAGCCTGGAATCAAATCTATATACATGATGCTAACATATTAGGAATCCCCACTAAAGAAGGAAATATAACAGATCAGTTATCATTAAAAGCCCTGGAAAAAGGCATACCAACCGATATAAGTTATATGGATGGTGTGACTGCCCAGGCAGCTTATAAAATAGAAGAGCTTGTGGTAAGTGGGGAGGATAATCTTAACTTAAGAACCACCATATCCCGTTACATCTCTGATATAAATTTAATTCTTAACGACGTCGCATTAAGCTATATAACAGGACAAAATAAGGTTATAGATGTTAGAGGACCTATATTCTGTACAATAACTTGTGAAATTCAGGGATAACCCCCATTTTTATAACCCCCCAAAGTCATCTTTTATGTATTTTAAATCCACGTCAAAATGAGGGTGTTCTAAAAATTAATTTAAATTTTAAATCCATACAAATGTACCCCTATGATCTAAATTATAATCTGGCCAACATACAAATCAAATTAGCAAAACAGGTAATTAAAGAAGATATCGCCACTAATTATCAAACGATAGCCGGTGTGGATGTATCTTTCTCTCAAAATGATAAAGCCGTGGCTGCGGCAGTGTTAATGGACCGGAGCACCATGGAAATTAAGGAAAAAGTCACCAGAGAAGTTGAACTCACATTCCCATATATCCCTGGTTTTTTAGGTTTCAGAGAATCCAGCGCCATGATATCGGTTTTAAATTGTTTAAAAAATGATTTTGACGTGATTATGATTAATGGACATGGTATACTGCATCCTCGGGGTTTTGGACTGGCTTCTCATGTGGGAGTTATGATGAATGCACCCACCATAGGTTTAGCTAAAAGATTAATTGTGGGAAGCCATATAAAAGATGCTTCCCCTGTTAAACCCATAAGATTTAGGAACGATATCGTAGGGGCGTTTATAAACGGTTATTATGTAAGCATTGGTCATAAAATATCACTTAAAACCGCTTTAAAGGTTGTGAAAGAAACGAGCATATTTAAGACACCCGAACCAGTGCGACAGGCCCATATACATGCTACAAAAACCTTTAAAAATATTCTAAGTAAATTATAAGATAAAAGAAGTGTTTAAATGGAGATTGAAGGAATAATAATATCTGGAACAAAAAAAGGCAGTTATTTTGTATCTCAAAAGTTTTATAGTGATCAGTTTAAAGATAGGCTTGGTTTCAAGCCATTTGCCGGGACTTTGAACATCCAGCTCCCTCGTGAATATCTTAAGGAGATAAACAGAATAACAGAAGGAAAAATGGAAATAATTAAAGGTAAGAAAGGTTTTGGCGATGTTAAATTCATAAAAGCTATTTTAGATAATCAAATAAATGGCGCTCTTGTTTTTCCTATGAAAACACAGCATACCCAGGATATACTGGAATTTATAGCTAGTGAAAACCTTAGAGAAAATTTACATCTTAAAGATGGGGATTCAGTAACCTTGAAAATTAAGTTATCCCCCGACATTTAAATAGACCTAATTAGTTATACAATAACTTATAAGTATAATGATAAATAACTCATTGAATTTTAATTTTTTAACATATAAATTCAGAGAACATCCCTGAAATCCAAAGATACAAACAAAAATGTGATAAAATGATAAACAAAGCACTTGCCGCATTTAAAAAAGGAGAAATAGTTCTGATATTTGACGATGATAATCGAGAAAGAGAAACCGACATGATAGTGGCTGCTGAGTTCATGACCCCTCAGCACATGACTACCTTAAGAAATGATGCTGGTGGTCTTTTATGTGTTCCCCTATCCTCCCAGATTTCAGATAAACTGGGCATACCATTCATGACTGATATAATGGAAGCCGCCAGCGATAAATATCCTGTACTGGCAGAATTATCACCTACAGATATACCCTACGATGAAAAATCAGCCTTCTCCATAACCATCAACCATAGAAAAACCTTTACCGGCATAACCGATAACGACAGAGCCTGCACCATAAAAGAACTGGCACTGCTGTGTAAAAATGATGAATACCAGAATTTCGGTAAATATTTCCGCTCCCCAGGTCATGTGACTCTGCTTCGAGCTGCAGAAGGACATGTGCTTAACCGGAGAGGTCACACCGAGCTGAGTATCGCCCTGGCTGAAATGGCAGGGATTACCCCTGTAGCAGTCTGTTGTGAAATGATGGACGACACCAGCAAGAATTCCATGATCACCGATGATGTGGAAAAATACGCTCAAAAGAATAATCTGGTATTTTTAAGCGGAGCCGAAGTAGTAGATGCTTATAAAGAATTTAGAGAGTCTAAATAAGTTTTTTTTACAGATTATACTTAAATTTCATTTTTTTCTAGTATTTCTTTTAAAAAATTATACCCTACCATATTCGAGGAATATCCTTCTAAGTTGATACTTCAGCTTTATCTGGTGATAAAAAGTCCATATATTCGTGATATTCAAGATTACCTCCACATTGGCATTTATCAAAATCATCAGGAGATTCCCATGGTTGCAACTCGTAATATCCCTCACATTTATCACAGACCAAGAATCCTTTTCCTAATCGTGGATCCCCTTTTTCGGGGAAGAGTATTTTCTTTAACTTTTTTATTATAACTCCAATTAATCCTCCTGCTGCACCTGCAGCTAACATTGTACTCAAAGAAATTACTATCTTTTCCAAAGAATAATCACTAAAAGAACCATTAAAAGAGACAGAAATTAAGAAAAAAACTACAACAAAGACACAAAGCAAAAAACTTACCAGAAAACCATTAATTACTCCATCCTGATAATCTTCTAAACCTTTATATCCTGAAATTATTCCACCAATAAAAGGTCCGATGAAAAATATACCTAAAATACCATAATCGATTCTGCTAAAAATTCTCAATACAAGAATAAGAACTAAAAAGCCTGTAAAAACCCCTATCCAACTAA
>MVQZ01000178.1 GCA_002067565.1 Methanobacterium sp. PtaU1.Bin242
ACTTCTTGAAGAAAAAGGATTAATGCATCTACCTTTTACCATCACTTCTGAAAATGGGGATAGGCCTTTATCTATTAAATATCTACGATCAAAAAGAATATCATGTTCTTTTATGTCCTTTACTGATTTTAGATTTTTTATTCTCTTTTTTAAGTGGGTTATGTCTCTAGGGTGGGTTAAAGTAATTTTAAGAAATTCTTTTTCCAGGCTATTATCTTTTTTGCGAACTATTTCTACTTTAGAAAGTCCTAAACCACTTAAATCATTTATACATCCTTCCAAATCAGATGGTAGAACGTAGATATAAGGTTTGAAATTTTTATCCATGGCGATTATTGATCCATTTTTCCCTGCTCCTATAAGTCTTCCAAATAATCTCACAATTGGTTTGCTGTTTTTTGTGATGTAATCAATGTCTAAGAGCACGAATTTTTTCGTTTCCATATGTCTTTATTTTTATTTTAAAGTGTTTATATACTTTTTTAGATCAATTTATTACTTCTCAAATGCTCTCTCACTAAATTCTCATGTTATTTGGCTGATATAGTATTTCACCCGTTGGGGAGAAGGTGAAAAATAGTATGAGAATTAGTGAGGGGGTGCCTGATGGGAGGATTGTGGAACTGTATAATCCTGAGATGTTTAAAAAACACGAAGAAGTCATCGTATTTACCCGGGAAGAATTCAGTCAAATTTACACCTCTATGCAGGAGCAGATAAACTACATCAACAAAAAACACGTGTTTCTTGAGATCGATGATGGCTGGAAGTTATTAGGTCATTGGCCAAAAATTATGGGAAGTGTGCATATCTTAGATACCACCTTAGATTCAATATTCAAAAAAGAACCATTACAATGCTATCTTGATACATACCTCTGCAATACTATCCCTAGTTCAAAGAAGAGCATTGCAGTATCTAAACAGGAAGGTATCATAAAATTATAAGCCTTAAATTAGATTCTATTATTTAATGGTTGTATGTGCTATGCGTTACAGCTACGGCATCATGGATAGGAAAAAGATAATCCTATATAAGCCCCAGCTATTTTTAAAAACAAATGACATTCTGGCTTTCCCCAGCAAAGATTTCAAAATATGGCATGGCAGTATAAGAGAATACATAGACAGTTTATATCAAATAAACACCCGGAAAAAAGAGAAAGATAAATCCATCAACATAACCGAGCTTAAACTGGCACTGGGTGTAATTAATAACCTAACCGAGGAACTCGAAAAGCTCTTTAACTCTGAAATAACAACTGATTTCTCCTATCAATATATATCAAGATTTGATAAGAAGTATAAATTACGAAAATCTCCCTATAGTAATGATATGAGAAGATGCGACATACAAATTCCAGTAAAACCAAAAATAACACCATGGCTAAAACAACAGCACCAGATAGAAATCATAAAGTATGCCGAGAGGCAGTTTGAAAGAGCATCCATAGAACGCCGAACATGTAGATAAAAAGGAATAAAATTCTAGATATAACCTGTTATTATCACCTATTACCCGGAATTATTAATATCCCTTACAAAAATAGTAGATTTTTTTAGGAAGAAAGTAACTTGGAATAGGTTTTATTATAATGTTTCAGGTTAAAATATAGGTTATGCTCCGAGAACATAACGTGGTTATCAAGGATCCGCGTAAGGTGGACTTGCGCTTTGCATCCTGTTATCCCAATCTCTACCGCAGTGCCATGTCTTCCCTGGGATTCCATATCATCTATGATTTTCTAAACTCCCGGGAAGATGTTTACTGTGAGAGAGTGGTTTATCCCTACTTCCAGAGCCTGGAATCTGGAACCCCCCTTAAAGACTTCGATGTGGTGGGTTTTTCCCTGCAGTATGAACAGGATTACTTCCATGTTATGGATATGCTCTCCAAAGGAGGGATTCCTCTTAGAAAAGAGCAAAGAACATTATATGATCCTTTGGTAATTGCCGGGGGGCCCTGCGCCAGTTCTAACCCCCTGCCCATGAGCGACTTTATAGATCTTTTTCTGGTGGGGGAGGCTGAAATGATGCTGGATGAAGTTATAGATACCTGTATCGAAATGGATAACCCTCGTAATGATATAAATGTTTTTAAAGACATTGATGGAGTTTACATACCAGATAATCCTGTTAAAATTGTAGTAGTGGAGAATATGAAGGATGCCTGGCATCCGGTGAACCAGGTTATCCCTGAAACAGATAATAAAGAACTTATACCTGCCTTTGGCCGAGCTTTTCTTTTGGAAGTTTCACGAGGATGTGCCAGAGGATGTAGATTCTGTATGGCCGGATGCATGTACCGTCCCCGCAGAGAAATGCCACTTAAAAAGCTCTTGGAGCTTGCAGAAAAATGCAGGAAAGCCACCGGTCTTGATCGGGTGGCACTCATCGGAGCTGCTGTATCAGACCACTCCCGAATCGAAGATTTATGTCAAGGACTATATGAACGGGATTTTCAACTTACCACACCTTCTTTGAGGATAGAATCTGTTTCTGATGAATTAATCACCATCCTGAGCAAAAGCGGACTTAAAACCATTACCATTGCCCCCGAATCAACCTGGAGAATTAGAAATGTTACAAACAAACCCATTACCGACGAAAATATTTTAAACACCCTGCAAAGAGCTTTAAAACATGATTTAAATGTT
>MVQZ01000179.1 GCA_002067565.1 Methanobacterium sp. PtaU1.Bin242
GGAATCAACAGCAGAGGCTCTTGGTTACTATATGGAGAAAAATATGCCAAATAAAAGGGTTGATTATAAAACTTTTGGGTATGCCATATCCACCTTCATATATTCTCTAAATAATGATAAATATCACAAACGCACTGCTACCTTCACTAATTATGAAGAAAGCCTGGAAAAATTGGTGGATATATTATGCTGTATGGTGGATGATTGAGGAATGAACATCTATAGACTATTTGTATTAAATTGGGGTGGGGGATTAATATGACTGAAAACACAGAAAAAAAAATTTTAGATGCTGCTTTAAATGTGTTTGCTAAGAAGGGGCGTGATGCAGCTACCACCAAAGCCATAGCGGAAAAGGCTGGGCGTACGGAGATGACTTTATTTCGGAAGTTTGGTAGTAAAAAAAATCTTTTCGATCAGGTCATGATTCAAAGCGTGGAAAAAATGCAAAAGGATATTGAAATCCTTTTCAGTGAATTAGATCAGAAATATGATAATCCTAAAGATTTTTTAAATATTTTCATCAAAAAAACAGCGAAATTTTATATGGATAATATTGAGGCCTTCACTCTAATCCTTAATGACGATAACAATTCAATGAATAGGATAATGGGGGAAATTTACTCATTTACCGGGAAATTCCTGGAGAGAAATATTCCCCATAGAGATTTTGACTACAAAACAATGGGGATCTACATATTTTCATTTATATATGCCATCACTTTAGAAAGATATCAAGGACGCAGTGCTGATGTTGATTATAAGAAGTCCCTGGAAAAATTCCAGGATAATCTCGCATTATGTGTTGTAAAATAAATATTTAAATACCTTTTTTTCATATAGACAATTTTTATCAATGGATTTACTGGTAAACTTTATATATGATTATGTACAATATCATAGTATGTAATTACTAACTAACAAATTTATTGGATTAATGAATATGACCGATGGAACACAGGAGAAAATACTGGACGCAGCTTTAAAAACATTTGCTGAAAAGGGATATGTGGGTGCAACCACTACAAATATAGCTGAAAAAGCTGGTTTCAGCCAGATGACTTTATTTCGAAAGTTTGAGACCAAAAAAAATCTTTTTGATATGGTTTTAATTAAAAATTTTAAGGCTTTTAAAAGTGATTTTGAATCAATTCTTAAAGATGATGAATCTAGTAATACAGAGGATTTTTTAGAAACTTTAATCAGAAACCTGGCTAAATTGGCAGATAAGAAATTTGAGCTTATTCATCTACTAAGCAATGAAAAAACCAGGGTTACTGAACCTTTTATGGCTGAATTCATAAACCATCTCAGTAAACATATTGAAAACAATGTCCAGAATGATAAGATAGATTTCAATGCATTTGCAGCCAGTATATTTGCAATTATTTACATAATAAGCCTTAGCAATCATCAGGGAACTGCTTTCATTGATTCTGAAGAGATACTGGATAAATTTATAGATAACTCTGTTCTGCTTATTCAAATATAGATCAAACATGAATAACCGGATTTATCTACCCTAAATTATTAAATCATAAATAAAATGGCTTTTTGATAATATGGAATTTTAATATCTATTTTAAAAAGATTTATCTATTTTTTCTCTAAAAAAATTGTTTCTAAGGTTTTCATTGTCGTTGTGTCGTCTTTTTCTGCAGCATTCCTTATATTCTGGATAACATCATAAAATATCCGGTCCACCACCACTTGAGTTAAATCATCCACAATTTTTTCCTTTCCACCCAAATCACCCAGCATTTTAAAGGCCTTCATGGTCTCTTTTCTTCTAATTTCCTCCGCGTTAGCCCTTATACATGATATGATAGGTTCTACTTCCAAATGTTTCAGTGACTTTTCCAGTAGTTTCAATTCTTCTTCTACAATTTGCTCTACTTGTAAAACTTCTGATTCCCGCATTTTAACATTTTTATCTGCTATACTCCTTAAATCGTCAATATTAAATAGTTTAACCCCCAGATATTTTACATTTTCATCTATATCTCGGGGATTAGCAATATCTACCATAACTAAACGCGATAAATTCTCTGGTAAAACGGATTCTTTAACCTGTTCCTGGGTTAATATGGGGTGGGGAGCGCCTGTAGCGCTTATAATTACATCAGCATCTTGCATGGCTTCGTGGAGTTTGTTAAAGTGAATGGCGTATCCTCCTAGTTCACTGGCCAGTCTAACTGCGCTTTGGTAGGTGCGGTTGGCCACCACTATTGCTTTTAGTTTTTTCTCCACCAGGGCCTTGGCCACCAGGGTTCCCATTTTACCGGCGCCAATAACCAGCACCTTTTTACACTTAAGATCCCCATGCACGGATTCAGCCAGATCCACGGCAGCAGATCCTATGGATATTGATCCTTGATTAATACGGGTCTTTTTTCTCACTAACTGTCCTACATGCACAGCTTTAGTAAAAATAGTTCTTAAAACAGGCCCCACAGATCCTTCTTTTATACCTTTTTTTCTGGAATCCTTAATCTGGCCCAATATCTGGTCTTCACCTATTATCATGGATTCCAATCCCGCTGCTAATCTTAAAAGATGTCTCATGGCATCTTCATCAGTTTCAATTACCAGGTTTGAGGTATCTGTGATTAAATCATCAATTTTGTCTGTGACCAGATAAATTTCTGATCTATTGCAGGTTTTGATGTAAATATACTCCTGAACGCAGGGATTAACCTGGATTTCATGGAACATTTTCTCCAGATTATTGGTTATTCTTTCTATCTGGGCTATATCTGCTGTGTGGTGGTCCACTCTGATATTCAGGATCATGATTTTTGACCTTCAATAGTTTTTTTGATGGAGAATCATATTATGAGGATTCTATTGAAATTGGGTTCTAATCACATTTTTGTGTTATAAATTGATTAACATATAATTTAGCATCTTCTAATTTACCTTCCTTTAGAAGTTTTTTAACTTCATCATCCTCTAATATCTGGTATAAATAGGTTCTCCGCCTCTTCTGCCCTTCCACTTTTTCCTTTAACCGCTGGCGGGTGAAGTTTTGCAACTCCAGTTGTAAAACATCCTCCTCTTTTATTACTTTTTCTATTTTTTTTCTTAACTGTCGGGCCATAAGGGGGCTCTTTCCCTGGGTGAATATACACATCTGTACATCTCCTATAAAAAAAGATGATGGTACTATTACATTGCCTATATCTGGCTGATCTGCCCGGTTTAACAGCTTACCTTCTGCAAGATGAGTTATTTGTTCATTTACCTGGACATCTCCCGAGGCCACCACCACTAAATCAGCCCATGAAACCCATTTAAGGGCTTCTTCTAGGGGTTTTACAGATGCTCCCAGATCCAACAAATCCGGAGAAACATGTTTTCCCAGAATGATTACCTGGGCACCTGCTTCCAGAAATCTCTTACCTCTTCTTGTCCCCACTTCACCGGAACCGACAATCAATACCTTTTTATCCCTCATTTCCAGGAAGAGAGGAGTCCAGCCCATCTTATAACTCCAAATTTCTTAATATTCCGGGTTTATTTGATTGTTAAGTCCTAATTTTATCAGATGATTGATGAATCTTAATCTTATCAAAGATTATTATTGTTCTATGATTATAGTTCCAGATTTTTCATTCTCAAAACTTTGATGGCTGTTTTAAGATCGTTACCACATTCCTGTAAGACTTGATTGGCTTCTTCTTCATCTACATTAAATGTTTCTGAGAGAGCTTTAACGCTTTCTTTCACTGATGAAGGAGACATTCCCACCAGCTCTTCAGAAAGCTGCTTTTTAAGCCGCATATATTCGTCTTCAGTCATATCGATCCTTCTCATCACCATATCCCGTAAAGGGCATGGTTTAGATGGTTTACAGCACCAGACCAGGGATCCAAAACAGGTCCCCTCGCCATGGCCTAATCTGGTTTTATCTGCGAATTTTTCCTTTATTCTTATGTAATCTTGAGGTGTAAGTTTAGCATCTTCCAGTGCATATATGATGGGACAGGGTTTTACAGGCGGACAGCAAAATGTCAAGGCCCTTTTATCCCCTCCTCTGCATACGTGTGATGGTGAGTCTTCCCACTCCATTCTATTCCTCCGTGAGCATTTTCTTTTTCTCTGTGGGTGTTAGTTCGTCTACTATGGCTTGGGGGTCTCCGATTTTCAGGATTTTTCCTCCTCGCATTAGTCCGGCTCGGTCGCAGACGTCCAGTACGAAGTCCATGTCGTGGCTGATTATGAGGAAGGTTTGGTTGAGTTCTTCCC
>MVQZ01000180.1 GCA_002067565.1 Methanobacterium sp. PtaU1.Bin242
TCTGACTTTGGAGTGGAAAGAGATAAAACTGTAGATCCAGAAGAAGTTGCAAATGAATTAGATGATGTTGCAGGTACCTTTTACACTTACACACTGCCAGCAGCATTAGTACCCTTAAAAGTCCGAAAGGAGGGAAAATAAATGGTTAAGTTAACAATGGAGCCTGTTACCAGGATAGAAGGCCATGCTAAAATCACAGTTCAGCTGGATGATGCGGGAAACGTTGAAGAAACCAGACTTCATGTTATGGAATTCCGTGGATTTGAGAAATTCCTGCAAGGAAGACTCATAGAGGAAGCACCACGGATAGTGCCCAGAATATGTGGTATATGTGATGTACAACACCACTTAGCATCAGCTAAAGCAGTAGATGGATGTTTTGGATTCAGTTCAGAGGATATTCTCCCCACAGCTTATAGAATGAGGGAGATCATGAACTGGGGTTCAGTTATGCACTCACATGCACTGCACTTCTACTTCTTAGCTGCACCGGACTTCATAGCTGGAAAGGATAGAAAAACCAGGAACGTATTCCAGATTGTGAAAGATAACCCAGAATTAGCTTTAAAAGCCATTGAACTAAGGAAAAATGCTTTAGACATAATTAAAGCTACTGGTGGAAGATCAATTCACCCTACATCATCCACACCCGGTGGAATATCCACAGAACTGGATGATGAAACCCAGAAAGATCTGCTACAAAAAGCACAAAAGAACGTAGAACTATCAGAACTGACCCTTGAAGTAGCAAGACCCATTTTCGAAGAAAACATAGACCTGGTTAAAACCTTAGGTTATGTAGAAACCTATCACACCGGACTAGTCAAAAATGGCGTTTGGGATATGTATGATGGAAACGTCAGAATGAAAGACAAAAAAGGAGACATATACGCTGAATTCAAAAACACCGAGTACTTGGATTATATGGCAGAACATGTAAAACCATATTCCTGGCTCAAATTCCCATACATAAAAGACCTGGGATATCCAGATGGTGTATACAGAGTATGTCCACTATCACGACTTAACGTCGCTGACAAAATGCCATCACCAATAGCCCAAGATCATTTCAAAGAATTCAAAGAAATGTTCGGATACGCCCATGAACCATTACTCTACCACTGGGCCAGACTTATAGAAATGTTATCTGCCGCTGAATGTGCTGCTGAAGCATTAGAGGAAGATTTATCCGGACCAAAATTCCCTGAAGCACTGGAAAGACAAGCAGGTGAAGGTGTAGGTATTGTGGAAGCATCAAGAGGTACTTTAACTCACCACTATGCCTGTGATGAAAATGGAAGAATAACCAAAGCCAACATTATAGTTGCAACTGTCCAGAACAACCCCGCAATGGAAATGGGTATCCAGAAAGTTGCCAAAGACTACATAAAACCAGGTGTGGAAGTAGATGACAGTATTTTCAACCTGATGGAAATGGTAATAAGAGCATACGACCCATGTCTATCCTGCGCAACCCACACTATAGACAGCCAGATGAAACTGGCTACCCTCGAAGTATATGACAGCAACGGAAACTTAGTCAGTAAAATCTAATGGTGAGAAAAAAATGATAGTAGTCAACAAGGAAGACTGCATCAGATGTGGCGCATGCCAGGGCATCTGCCCTACAGCAGCCATTGCAGTATCACCAGAAGATGTAATCTATTGTGATACGTGTGCAGGCGATCCAAAATGTGTGCAAGCATGTCCTAAAGGTGCACTTAAAACCGATGAAGTGGTAATAGGTGAGGATGGTAAACCAGAAACCAGAATCGTATTTAACCCATCTTTATGCGATGAATGCGGTGATTGTGTAGAAGTTTGCCCCCCTCAGATTATGAAACTGGATAAGGGTGAAATGAAAAAGATACCACTGGAAGGTTACTGTGTAATGTGTCAAAGATGCGTAGACATATGTCCAGTAGACGTTATAGGGGTGGAAGGTGTTAAAGAACCAGCTAAGAAGGAATTGGAAATAACAGGACCCATATACATTGCAGACTGCGTTGGATGTGGAATGTGTGTAGAGGAATGTCCTGTAGATGCCATCACCCTCTCAGAACCTGGTGCAACCATTGAAATAGATGAAGACACCTGTATCAAATGTGGAATTTGCTCACAGACCTGCCCCTGGAACGCTGTTTTCATATCTGGTAAGAAACCAGAAAAACGCACCAAAGAAGTTAAAAACTTCACAGTAGACGAAGATACATGCATAGGTTGTAACATATGTGTTGAATCATGTCCGGGAGATTTCATAATAGAAAAACCATCCACTCTAACAGTGGAACTTCCAGAAATCTGCACATACTGTGGTTTATGCGAAAAAATGTGCCCAGTTGAAGCCATAGATCTTGATGTGGAATTAGGACCTGCTAAACCAGCATCTGATGAGGGACTGGTCTTCGATGAAGATAAATGTAAAAATATCGGAGCCTGCGCCAGAATATGTCCTACTGAAGCCCTAAGAGTGGTGACCAACACTGGAATGAAGGTTCCTGGTGATATAAAAACAGATGAAGAACCTTCACTGGCCATGTGTACCAGATGCGGAGCCTGTACCACTGTATGCCCAGAAGGTGCTTTAACCCTGGTGGACATTGATAAAGTAGTTGATGGCGAAGTAGTAAAACGGAAAAGGGTACAGTTCAATCCGGCATTATGTAATGAGTGCGGAGACTGTGTGGATGTATGCCCTTACGAAATGCTGAAACTCGAACCAGGCGAAAACGTACCCCTCAAAGGTTTCTGCATACTGTGCGACCAGTGCATAACGGCCTGCCCAGAGGGAGCATTCTCCCTAAAATAGAGAAAATATTTTTTTTTAAGGTGGAATTTTCCACCTACACTTCTTATTTTTTTAGGAATTTTAAAGTGCATTCTAATTTTAAATAGAAAAATAAAGAAATAGAAGGAAATTTATCTCTTACTAATTAATTGAAATATTTGGAAATAATTGTTAATTTAGGTAATGGAAATAAAAAAGAAATGCAATGAAAATATTATTCGAATTTCCATATTATCCTGTAATAGACATCTTAGTTAAAATTAAATATCAAATCGGCGTTTTTTAAGGTTATTCGTTTTCAAGGTCTATATAAATTCGATGTTTATCCAGATCTATCTCTACTAGATGGCCCTTTAACTGTTTTTTCTGGTTTAAAATATCAGCTAAGTCGATGGTATCAGCATCAATCTTTATAGAAATCGTATCTTCCATAATTTTAGTCCCTTCTGTCGTGTATACCGTTGATTCACACATTTTTATCACTCCTTATCTTCATATTGAAATAAAATTCTTTTCATAATCAATATAAAATAAAAATAGTTATCTATCTGTTTTGGAATTTAATACTATTTAAAATAATAAAATGAAGTAAAATAAAAATTAAATTTTTCCAGATAACGTAATGAATTAAAAAATTCAATAATAAACAAACCTTCCATGGTGTTTTAAAATTTCTCCATTATCCATAACCACATTCCCACGCACCAGGGTCATAACAGGCATTCCTTTTACCTTAAAACCTTCAAAAGGAGAATATTTAGCTTTGGAGTGGAATTTGTGCGGATCAATGACACCTTCTTTTTTCAAGTCCACCACCACCAGGTCTGCGTCTCTGCCTTCCCGTATAAATCCCTTATTTTTTAAATTGAATATTCTGGCAGGATTTTCACATAAAAGACGTTTAATTTGGGCAATAGTGATA
>MVQZ01000181.1 GCA_002067565.1 Methanobacterium sp. PtaU1.Bin242
AAGGAATCTCAAAAGGATAAGATAATGGAGAAGGTAGAGGAAGAATTCCCCCAACTTTTTGCTGATGTAGTTGAGGCTAATCTTATCGATGGTGTTAGAATTTCCATGGAAGACGGAAGCTGGATTTTAATACGTCCCTCCGGTACAGAACCCTACATAAGAATCACTCTGGGAGGTAGAACCACTGGAGAAGCTGGAAATTTGATGAAGAAGAGTAAAAAATTTATGGGAGGTTTATTATGAAAGGGGTTATACTAACAGCAGGCGAAGGCACCAGAATGCGTCCCCTTACCTTAAGCAGACCAAAAACAATGGTTCAAGTAGGTGGTAAACCCATCCTGCAGTACAATGTAGAGGCTCTCAAGGATGCTGGTATCTGTGAGATAACCATGGTGGTAGGCTATCATGAAGAGGTTATAAAAAGCTATTTTCTGGACGGATCATCCCTGGGTGTTAAAATAAGCTATGTGACTCAAAGAGAACGTTTAGGAACTGCCCATGCCATAGGAACTCTTGCAAATATCCTGAAAGGAGCTTTTATAGTTTTGAATGGGGATATAATAGTAGAATCTCAACTAATAAAGGATTTAATAGATAAATACGAGTCTAATGGTGCTCGATCCATTCTAACTTTAACCCATGTTGATGATCCCTCATCTTTCGGAGTGGTGGAACTTGAGGGAGATAGGATAATCAACTTAATTGAGAAACCAGAACCAGGGGAAGCCCCCAGTAATTTAGTAAATGCAGGTATATATCTTTTTGATGATCTCATCTTCCAGGCCATCCGTAAGACACCACAATCCCCTCGAGGAGAATATGAGATAACTGACTCCATAAAATTCCAGATAGACCATGATGAACTGGTTTCGGGCATGGAATCCCGGGATAGGTGGGTGGACATTGGCAGACCATGGGAACTTCTGGATGTTAACGAACATTATCTGGAGGAAATGGAATCAGATATACAGGGAAAAGTAGAGGAAGGCGTCACCATCCATGGTCCGGTGTTCCTGGGCAAAAACAGTGTTATCAGATCAGGATGCTATCTTATGGGACCGGTTCACATCGGTGAAGGTTGTGATATAGGTCCTAACTCTTTTATAAGGAACCACACCAGCCTAGGTAATAACGTGAGCGTTGGAAATGCTGTTGAAATAAAAAATTCTATTATAATGGACGGTACTAACGTTAATCATCTTTCATATGTAGGAGATTCAATTATTGGGGCTAATTGTAATATTGCAGCAGGAACCAATGTAGCTAACCTTCGTTTTGATGATGATAATGTAAAAATTACCATCAAAGGAGATAGAATAGATTCTGGAAGGAGAAAGTTAGGAGTGATATTTGCAGATAATGTCAAAACCGGTATAAACTCCAGTTTCAACCCTGGAGTGAAGGTGGGTATGAACTCACGTATAGGGGCTGGAGCTATAATCAGCAAAGATATCCCCTCAAACAAGTTGATTCTACCTAAACAGCAGCAAATAATTCTGGATTATGATGAAGAATAAATTAAAATTAATTTTAAAAGGATACGTAACATAAATCAGTTCAAAAATAAAATTTGATTTATTATAAACCATTTAAATAAAAAAAGGATATTTTGTATAAATGTTTATTTATTTAATTAACCTGACCCATTAATGTGAGCAGAAAAATGATCCATTCCAGTGTAAAAATATTTAAAGGTGCTCAGGTAATTGGAAGAGTCAGTATAGCCCGTGAATCTGCAGTATGGTATAATGCAGTTATAAGAGGAGATATTGAAGAGATAAGCATAGGAGAATATTCAAATATTCAGGATAACTGTGTTTTACACTCTTCTCGGGATTATCCTCTTAAAATAGGTTCATATGTTTCGGTGGGGCATGCAGCCGTCCTTCATGGTACAACAATACAGGACAACTGCCTCATTGGCATGAACTCCACACTACTAAATGGGAGCTTTATCGGAGAAAACAGCATAGTAGGGGCGGGTGCTGTGGTTACTGAGGGAAAAAAATTCCCAAAAAAAAGTTTGATACTGGGCATGCCTGCTAAAGCTGTCCGTAAACTGGAAACACAAGAAATAAAAGCTGTAAATGATAACGCCCTTAGATACGCTCAACTGGCCAATTTAGGTGAATGAATCCAATTGGGATGATTAATAAATAATAAATAATTAGTGAATATCCATGGAATGTGATTATTAAAAAAATGAATAACTATTATAAACTGTGATTACAATGGTAAACGTGAAAAAGGTGGTTAAAAAGCTGGATCCATATGTTCCAGGAAGATCTATTATGGAAATAGCCAGAAAGTACGGCTTAGATCCAGATGAAATTATAAAACTGGGTTCTAACGAAAATCCATGGGGTCCATCACCCCGGGCTGTAAAAGCAATAAAAGCAGATCTGGAGTTTATTAACCAGTACCCAGAATCAGATCTAAAAGATTTAACTGAAGCAGTGGCTTCATATTCAGGGGTAAGTCCATCTCAGGTGATTTTAGGAGGTGATGGTGCAGATGAAATCCTTGATATTCTGGGAAAAGCATTAATTGATCCGGGTGATGAATTTATAGTGCATATACCCTCTTACATGTACTACGAGTTTACCTTAAAGATATATGGAGGAGTGCCAGCCTATGCTAATTGGGATGTTTCAAAGAACACTCTTGATGTAGAATCGGTTCTGGAAGCCCTCTCACCCCGTACCAGAATCATATTTCTATGCACCCCTAATAACCCCACCGCAGGTCTAATAAATAAAAAAGATATTAGAACAGTTTTAGAGAATACTGATGCTCTTGTGGTGGTGGATGAAGCCTACTTTGAATTTAGCGGAGTAAACAATGTGGATTTGCTGGGGGAATATGATAATCTGTTTATACTACGCACCTTCTCCAAGGTGATGGGGCTGGCCGGTATGAGAATCGGCTATGGTCTAGGTAACCCCCAGTTTATAGAGTATCTTCACCGGGCTAAACCTGCTTTCAGTGTCACCCGACTTTCCCAGATCGCAGCTACCGCCACTCTGGCGGATAAAGAGTATATTGAAAGATCCACTCAACTTTCTATAGAAAGCCGTGAATACCTCTACCAGAAACTTTCAGGGATACCTGATCTGGATGTTCTCCAATCAAAAGCCAACTATTTACTGGTGGATATTCGTAAAACAGAAATGAAATCCGGAATTCTAACTGAAAAGCTTATGGAGAAAGGAATTATTGTCAGGGACTGTTATTCATTCCGTGGTCTGGATGATTACTGGATCAGGGTGAGTGTCGGGACCCTGGAAGAAGATGAAAGGTTTATTGAAATTCTAAAACAGATAATTAGATAGAAAATATTTAAACAGGAGGATTAAACCCTTTTTGGATCTTCAATATTAATTTTTTTTTTTTACAATTAAAAATAAACAATCGAAAATCAATATGAAATTAGAGGTGTCCTATGATTACAGGCGGTATGATAATTTCTTCTGTGGAATATCCTGGTAAAATATCTCTGGTAATTTTTACAGGAGGATGTATTCTCAGATGCCCCTACTGTCATAATCCAGAGCTTATAAATGGTGGAGAAAATGTGAGTCTGGATGAGATCAAATCAGAGATCCAGGATTCTCTCGATTTTATAGATAGCGTGGTTGTGACCGGTGGAGAGCCTTTAATCCAGTTCGATGAAGTTAATGATCTTTGCCAGTATGCAAAAAATGCAGGTTTAATGGTGAAACTGGACACCAATGGATGTTATCCTGAAAGCCTTGAAAAAATCATTAACCATATCAACTATGTTGCCCTGGATATTAAAGCACCATTCCATAAATATGGGGAAGTAATAGGTACTGATGTGGGGGGTAAAGTAAAAAAATGTATGGAAATTTGTATAAAAGATCCAGATACTTTTTTAGAGTGTAGAACCACCTATGTACCTGGTCTTCTTTTTAAGGAGGATATCATGGAGATTGCAAAAAATTTAAATTGTGATTTATATACCATCCAACAGTTCAGAAACAAAGTGGTTTTAAGTGAAAAACTAAAACAAACAGCCAATCCATCACGTAAGGAACTTTTTGAGATTTCTGAAGAGATTAAACCTTTTGTAAAAAGATTAAAGATTAAAACTGCTGAATTTGGCGATGAAATTATAAAATAAATAGTTGAATATAAGATAAATGTTTAATATCTGCCGTATCTATTAAAATTTAATATGATTAGATTCACAGATTTAGATTGATTATGAGGAGGTTTTTTCATACCAATTTTACTGTTTGGAAGTGGCCATATCGACCTTATAACCGGTAAAAAAACCATCACTATCAGAAAGCTATGGAAAAAACCACTCCACCCCGGAGACCGCCTTCACTGCTACTGGAATCTTGTCTCTAAAGAGCGTAAAAAGCTTTTTGAGGCAGAAGTAACCGATACGGATGTGGTGAAATTCAAAGATCTTGTACTAAATGATAGTTTGGCTCGTGAAGAAGGTTTTAATAATGCTCATGAATTAAAGGCTGAGTTTCGAAGAATATATCCCGATACCAAGGATGATACCCTTTTCCAGGTTATAAGATTCCATAAAATTCCCATAGATGAATGGGAAGGTAAAAAGATCGATGAAAAGGCCATGATAACCAAAAGAGCAGATATACTTTTCGATGCGGGTAAGTTTGAGGATTCTGTACAGTGTTATGGCGCAGCATTACGCTTTGATCCAGACGATGTTTATCTTCTAAACCGAAAAGGAGATAATCTGTCCCGGCTGGGCCGATTTGACGAAGCCCTTAACTGTTATGATAAAGCACTCCAGATAGACCCTCAGAACGAATTCATCTGGAACAACAAAGCCATAGCTCTCCTAAACTCCAATAAACCAGAGGAAGCTTTAAAATCCAGCGATAAAGCCATGGATCGTAATCCTGATAATTTGCTGGTGCTTTACTGGAGAGGATTCATCCTGGAGATGCTGGGAAGATATAATGAGGCTCTGGCCTGCTATGATAACATACTTAAGATTGATCCCGATGATCCTGATGTGTGGAACGCCAGGGGAAACATATTAACTGAAATGGATCGAACTGAAGAAGCTTTAGAATCTTATGACCGAGGATTGGAGCTTTGTCTGGATGAAACACCTGATGCATCCACCTGGAATAGAAAAGGGAATGCTCTGATGGAACTGGGCCGTTTTGATGAAGCTGTTAGGTGTTATGATGAGGCCCTGTCTCTGCAGCCGGAAAATGATATATTTCTAAGCAACGAAGGTGTGGCTTTCATAGAGCTGGGTCGGTTTGAAGAAGCAATGGAGTGTTTCCGGAAGGCTCTGATGATTAATCCTGCCAATGAGGATGCAAGGATCTTAAGGGATGAATGCCTGGAGAACCTTTAAATTTCTTTATTTTATTCCTCTAAAATCCAAGACATAAAGGAATGGACAATAAGCACTATAAGAAATGGAAAAAATATGACGGTGTGTATTTTGAAGGCTAAATCCTTACTCAAAAGTCCCAAAGTTAAAAATTCTATGACCTGGTAATAGAATATTCCTAATCCAGAAATTATAACCATAAATACCAGTATTACTAGTAAAATATGTACAGATCGTTTAAAGGTTTTATTGTCCATATCCAATCAACTTCCCATAAAATTCTGATTTAGATCACCACTATTTGAGTAGCCTCTGCTCTCCCAATAGCCTTTATAACTGGTATTGTTGGTAATTTCGATTTTAGTTATCCATTTTATCCATTTATAACCCCATTTACTCTCTGCCACAAGTTGGAAAGGATAGCCCCGTTCAGGAGGTATGGTGGCGTTATTCATTTTATAGGCCATAATTATCTGGTTTTTCTGCAGATAATCCAGTGGAAAAGAGGTGGAATAATTATCATAGGCCTTGAATATTACCGTATTAGCGCCTTGAATCGGTTTTGTCTCTTTTATCAGATCATATATTAAAATCCCCTCCCACAGGATGGTAACATCCCATCCTTCCACACAGTGAAGAGTAACAACTTTCTGATAGTTTTGATGGTTTATAACTTCTTGATAAGTATAGTTATGTGGATTCTGGACCATTCCTGTAACTTCTAGACGATAGTTGGTGGTATTTATAAATTGAGGACCTTTAATGGAGTTTTCCCTGAAATCGTTTACTGATGACAGTTTCTGTCCCTGATATTCCCTGACTTCAACTGCATCCAGTTTAACAGTCTGTGTTTTTTGATATTCAGACCAAATAAAGATTCCGGAAATAGCCAGTGCCATGGCCACCATAAATATTAGTCTTGCTTTCATTAAAACACCAAAGAGTTAGTCTCACTACATTAAAACACCGAAAAGGTTAGTCTCACTACATTAAAACAC
>MVQZ01000182.1 GCA_002067565.1 Methanobacterium sp. PtaU1.Bin242
CTGGGTGGGTACTTCTGTTCGAACCAGAACTCTATCATCAAAATATGTTCTAAGTTTATCCGAAATCAATATCAGTGAAGTTTCAAAATCCTCTGCATATACACTCCGAGTACTTAATTTCAAGCTCTCATCCAGGGCCTTCCTGTCAAATATTGCAGCTGCCCCGGATATAAAAATTTGATTGTGAGGAACAATTCTACCGAAAGACATTGAATCCTCGTATTCTAAGGTTTGACAAGCCTCTAAAAGATTTCTGTTTTCATCAACAGTGGGTAGGATCTCTAAACCACATGCAGCAGCTTTACTTCTTTGAAAGTCGAAAATAGATCGTTCTAAGACAACTTTATCAGATAACTCTATATCTGGATCGATAACCACCACAGTTTCTATCTCTGGAGGTAACTGGGAGAGACCATAATAAATAGCTCCCGGTTTATTAGTATTTATTGGGTTTGAAACAATTTTAACTCCTGAATTTGCTATTACAGATTTTGAGTTGTCAGTTGATGCATCATCGATAAAGAAAAGTTTATCTCTCCATGGAGCTAAATTCTCTAAAATTTCCTTCCATTCTTCCTCAATATTATATACTGATGCCATAATACAATACGGTTTCAATTTAAATGTTGTGAACCCATCACTATATCTTTTAGGAGATTTTACAAGGTTATCTATAAAACTGGTGTTTGCGGGGGAAGAACCTCTTTCTTCATTTACAATTGACCCCTCTTTAACTTCTAAAGAACTACTCTGTGCATTTAAAAAACGAATTCTCTTGAACTGTTTCTTTAATTCAACTGAAAATCGTACCACTCGATCAAAGGTATCCACTAAAATAATGAATACTGGAATAAACTGGAAAATAAGATCTAATGTAACTGATCCGGTTATTAATTTTACGGATAATGCAAGGATAAGGAAGTATAAAGTAAAAATAGTAAATCCAACAATAGCTCTTAATCCATTGAACATAAAATTCCCTCTGTTTCTTTAAGATTGTCATCCACTTCCTGTAATTCCATTTCTTTAATTACATCCAGGATGGCATAAAGGGTTGCAGGCCCTAAAACAGAACGGAAACGCTTTTTTTGTGGGAAAAATGTTTTCAATATCTCCGGAATTCTGATTTCAGTTCTCCGTAAAACTTCCCTCAAAGTTGGATCCCGGGGTAGAATTTTATCTGACAATTGAATGCAATGAGGGGTTCCTTCAATATTATGACTTTGATAGGTTATTAAACCCTCTTTTTGTGTTTCAGATATTATTTTAGCTCCAGGAAAAGCCAGAGTATATAAGGAAGTTGCTATTGAAGCTCCCATTTTTAAATATTTAATTGATTCGTTTACGGTTAATCTCAAATCATCTACAGTTGAATCCGGTGAAGAAAGGATTAAATTTAAATAGGGAATCACATCAACATCCAAAAGCGATGTTATGGCTTTATTAATCTCGGATTCGGATTGAACTTTATTAAACTCCCTTAGAACATCCATAGAAAATGATTCCACCCCTAAACCCACCAGTTTAAATCCTAAATCAGCCAGATAAGGAGATAAATAAGGAACATTTCTAACAGAGCCCTGTGCTATGAAACAAATATCATTTGGAAGTTTTCCTGATTCTTTAGCCCCAATAGCCAGTTCACAAAAAGATTTTGTCCAGCGCTTATTGGCCAGGAAATCATCATCATGGAAAAAAATGGTTTTAAGTTCACTGTGAGCGTTGCAAATATCTATAACCACGTCTAAAGCTTCTTCAGATAGAATTTTATGGACCTTTGGGTTCTCCCCACTGGCAATTCGCAGGAAATTGGTTGATGAACAGAAATTACAGTTTCTGGGGCAATGATTGCTTAAAACCAGCCGGGCTGTTTTGATATTTTTTTCGGCAAGTTTAGGATCCTCATTAGTATCATAATCTATACTTCCCAAAAATCTCCAGTAATCTTCAAAGGGCACTTTTTTCCAGTCCATAATACGTGTGAAGTGAATAAATTCATCTTTACTCAAATTAGGTCTTGATGGAGAGAAACATATGTTTCCATTTTCCATCCATATTAACCCGGGAACCTTTTCCTTAACCGGTTGTTTGCAGAACTCCTGGAGAGTTATTTCTCCTTCTCCCCTTACTATGATGAACCCGGGGGGAGCATATTGAAGAACAGTTTCGTAATTGGTTGTGCATTCAACCCCACCCCCAACTAGAAACATATCCTTCTTTAAATTATAAACTAGATGCATTAAAGAAAGATCATGAGGTAATGTATAATGGTTGCTGCTGAATCCAACCATATCAAATTTAGAAGCGCCTATTAAACTCCGAAGTTGTTGATGGGGATCTTCAGCTAAATTAGGATCAAAAATAGAACAATTCACTCCCATTTCTGATAGAGCGAATTTTATTCGGTATATGCCAAGTGAAGGATGCACATAGTCATCGGTTATTTGATCTTTTCCCCAAGGTGCAACCAGTAACATCCTTTCAATCGTTTTAGAGTACATTATTTTTATAATTCTAAAATAACACCATATAAAATTTATCATTACCAGTATTATAAATTCGTAATCTAAACCAGCCCAGTTAAAATATTCTACATTAACAATGCCATTTATATAATAAAATTATTTTAAACCCATATATTTCTAATTAATCATCATTTATGTATAGTTATATAAAATAGGACTTTATTAATACTTATTATAGATTTATTTATAAAATTAATATAAATAGATTATTTGAATTAGGGTGCATTAGCTAATTAAATATGCGAATGTATCCATTATATAAATGGTAAAATCAGATATCAAAAGATCAGATATTAAAATTTCTGCACCATACCTTATTTAAGTGTAGAAAAAAATTAATTAAGGTGTTTTTATGAAAGGCGGCGAAGCTATAATCAAATCACTGCAAGAACAGGGGGTAGACGTAGTCTTCGGGTATCCTGGAGGGGTTCTTCTTCCTTTATATGATGTAATCTATGATTCTGACTTAAAACATATTTTAGTGAGACATGAACAGTGTGCAGCTCATGCAGCAGACGGATATGCTCGTGCATCTGGAAAAGTAGGTGTATGTATCGGTACATCTGGTCCAGGAGCCACCAATCTAGTTACTGGAATTGCCACTGCGTATATGGACTCATCACCCATATTAGCCATTGCAGGACAGGTTTCAACCAGTTTAATAGGTAATGATGCCTTTCAAGAGGTAGATACCCTGGGTATCACCATGCCCATAACCAAACACAACTTCCAAGCCATGAAGGCTGATGAAATACCTCGGATGATAAAATCTGCCTTTTACATTGCCAGTACAGGTCGTCCAGGGCCTGTGGCTATTGATCTTCCTAAAGATGTTCAGGAAGAGGAATTTAATTTTGAAGAAAACATCAAAATTGATCTTCCAGGTTACAAACCCACCACCAAAGGCCATCCATTACAGATAAAAAAGGCTTCTAAATTGATCATGAAGTCAAAAAAGCCAGTAATACTTGCTGGTGGTGGAATTATACTTTCAGAATCATCTGAAGAACTTTTAAATCTTTCAAAAGTTATAAAAGCGCCCGTAACAACCACA